>JBMORS010000001.1:0-4546 GCA_049319925.1 Patescibacteria group bacterium
TTCGCCGAGCCTGATCAGCTAAATCAGGCACTATTTCCAAAGACACTATTAAACCATTAGACCCAACTAATTCAGCTAATAAAGCCGTTACAAAACCAGAACCACTGCCTACTTCCAAAACTTTTAGGCCTTTACCAACCTGCAATAAATCAAGCATAAAAGCTACCACTGCTGGCTGAGAAATCGTTTGACCCTTACCTAAGGGCAAAGGGTTATCCTCATAAGCCTGACTGATAAATTCCGGCGGCACGAATTTGGCCCTGTCTATTTTTAACCAGGCTGGCTTTAAACCGGGAAACTTCAATAACCCGGAGGCCAAAAGATGGTTAGTTAACTCTTCTTGGTTAGTCATAATAATGTTCTCCAAGCTCTTTAAGATTATCATTTAACCAAAAGCTTGGCTATTTTTTATTGTTGAATTTATCTATTTTTTCTTTAATTAACCAAGCAATCTGGCCTGACAAAAGACCTAAAACCGCCCCGCCTATAATATCGCTAAAATAGTGAACACCGGCAGCCACTCTAGCCAAAGCCACCACAGAAGCCAAAATATAAAAAAGCCAACCTAGTTTAGGTTGATGCTTGGCTAATAAATAAGCTAACAACCAAGCCAAACCGGCATGACCCGAAGGGAAAGAACTACTTAAGGGCGACATGTTTACTAAAGGGCTAAAATCCAAAGACACAAAAGGCCGTGGCCTAAACCAAAAAAAATTAATAGCCGACAAGATGCCGTAAAACAAACCCGCCCCCCAAAGACCAGACATTAAATCAGAAATTATTCCGGTTTTCCGGCGAACAACCAAAAAAATATAAACCAAACACATTAGCCAAATTAGAACTACAGCAAAAAAAACAACCAAAAAGGTAACTACTGGCTGACCAAAAGATAAACTATAAAAAAAATTCACAATTGTTGTTTCCATAAAAAAATTATTTTTGACAGACTGGACAAAAGTGAGTTCCCCGACCGGCTGTCCGATTTTTAATTATGACAGAACGACAGCGTCGACAAGCTAATCCTGCTCGTCCGTAAACTAATCGTTTATCCCAGTAACTCCCCGGACGACCAACCGCATCCAAATAACTGCTAAAAGAAGTACCCCGAGCTCGGGTGGCCTTTTTTAAAATTAACCTAATAGATTTAAAAAGTTTATTAATATTAAAAATAGTTAAACTGTTAACTCGCCGATCAGGTTTAAGTCCGGCTAAAAATAAACTTTCATCAACATAAATATTACCCAATCCGGCTACCACAGTTTGATCTAACAAAGCGGCTTTAATAGTAGTGCGGCTCCGCCGGTTTAAATTATCTGATAATTTTTGAATCGTTAAATTTTTTGACAAGGGCTCCGGACCATAGCGACTTAATAAATTAGACAAAGCCCCAGCTGGCACAAATTGCCAATAACCAAACTTACGAACGTCGTTAAAATAAATATCTAAACCTCCTGATAAACTAATTGTCAAACGAGTAAATTTATTAGGCACACCCCTTACATTGTCAATGGGGTGACCACCACTTAACAGACCGGCTTTTACTTTGACTACTATCTGCCCAGTCATTTTTAAATGAATGGCCCAAGCACTACCATTGCTTAGTTTAAGCAAAATAAGCTTGGCCCGCCGGTCAACTGAATTTATTTTTAAACCCTTAAAAAAACTATGATAATTTTTAGGCCAAGCCCGCGCTACTGATTTATCCTTTAGCTTGATAGACTTGATGGACCGACCGGGGGCTATTTTTTGCAAATCGCGCTTTATGGTTTCTACCTCTGGCAATTCTGGCATAAAATAAAGTTAAATCTAAAAAATCAAAACCACAACTAAAAACTTAAAAATATTTACTAATGTCATTCTAAACTTGGTTCAGGATCTTATTATTTTATTGTCACATTAGAAACAATAATTCTCTAACTTAAATAATAAATGATAAAAGAGAGACAATATAAATTTTAAGATTTAAATTTTGAGTTGTAGTTTTTAGTTTTAACTTTTGACTTTTTAGTTAATTTCTACAAAAGACTTTGTCCTGTCATATCTTTTGGTTTAGGTAAATTTAAAAATTGTAAAATAGTCGGCGCTATATCAGCCAATACCCCCAAAGGTATTAACTGACTTAAATCGTTGCTGACCGGTTGGCCAGCTAAAGCCTTATGCTGCAATTGACGACTAACAGCAATAAACGGCACCGGCGTGTTAGAGTGTTCTTTATCCACCGCGCCTGTTTGCAGATTAATTACTCCTTCGGCGTTGCCGTGATCAGCCGTTATAAAAACAGTTCCATCAAACTCTAAAGTAGCTGCCACTACCTCGCCCAAACATTCATCTAATATTTCCACTGCCTTTATAGTGGCAGGCAAATTACCCGTATGGCCTACCATATCGGCATTAGCATAATTTATAACAATAAAATCATACCAACCGCGTCTTATTTCCTGTAAAAATCTGTCTGTAATAGCTTTAGCCGACATGGCTGGTTTTTGATCATAACTAGTAACTACCGGCGAAGGGATTAAAATATGATCTTCATTCGGCCAGGGTTGCTCTCGCCCGCCATTAAAAAAATAAGTCACGTGAGCGTATTTTTCTGTTTCCGCTAAATGTAACTGTTTTAAATTATTATCCGATATAATCCTGGCTAAAGGATATTCTACCTTTTCCGGAGGAAAAACCACCTCGACTGGCAAATTTTTATCATACTCCGTCATAGTAACCATGAGTAGATTTTTTAAAGCTTTTACGGGAAATTTATCAAAACCAGGCACAGCTAAGGCTTGGCTTAACTGACGTGCTCTATCTGATCGAAAATTAAAAAATATAACAACATCATTATCATTTAAACCAGCTTGACCGGATGCTTGATTTTTTATTACTGCCGGCACTAGCTCCTCATCATAAACCCTAGACTGGTAGGAACTTTTTACAGCCGCGGCAGCCGTATCTGCCGGCTTTCCTTGATAATTAACCATGGCCTCATAGGCCGCCTGCGTTCTATCCCAATGATTATCCCTATCCATGGCGTAAAAACGACCCATGACGCTAGCTAACCTACCACATTTTGTTTTTTTTATTTTACTTTCTAAATCCTTAATAAAACCAGCGCCAGAATTATAAGCTGTATCTCGTCCATCTAAAATAGCGTGAATAACAACCTTGTCCGCCAACCCTGCTTCTTTGGCTAAATCAAGCAAAGCATACAAATGATCTATCGAACTATGCACCCCGCCGGAACTAATTAAACCCAGCAAATGCAAACGGCTATTTTGTTCTTTAACTTGATTCAAAGCCTTTAACAAAACCGGATTACTAAAAAAACTCTTATCAATAATACTATGATTTATTCTTAATAAATCCTGATATAAAATCCTTCCTGAACCTATTGTTAAGTGTCCCACTTCACTGTTGCCCATTTCTCCCCAAGGCAAACCGACTGCTTCTCCAGATGCTTGCAAAACGCAAGTTGGGTAAGAAGTCAGCAATCTTTCAAAAACAGGCGTGCTAGCTTGAGTTATGGCATTGCCCGGCGAGGCCGGTGCCACACCCCAGCCATCCAAAATTACCAAAACCACAGGTTTGAATATTTTACTTTCTGCCATAATTTTATAATAAACCCGGCCTGGACATTTCCTTGGGTTTAGTTACATTCATCAGTTTAAGTATGGTCGGAGCTATATCGCCCAAAACACCCTGCTTCTTTTTAAAACGACGCCCGCGCCAATCAGACTGATAAAATAAACAAGGTACCAAATTAGTCGAATGCTCGGTATCAACTTCACCCGTGTCAGGATTAACGGTTTCTTCCACATTACCGTGGTCAGCCGTAATAATCATGGCGCCATGATGTTTAACAACCTCACGACCAATTATCATTAAACATTTATCAACAGTTTCCATGGCTTTTACGCAAGCTTTAAAATTACCGGTATGGCCAACCATATCTGGATTGGCAAAATTAATAGCTATAAAATCGTACTTTTTATTATGTATGGCAGCAACGACTATTTTAGTTATTTCCTTGGCCGACATATCTGGTTTTTTATCATAAGACATAACGTTAGGTGAAGGCACCATATGTCTATCTTCGGCCGCTATCGGCTGATCATAACCACCATTAAAAAAATAAGTCATGTGAGCGTATTTTTCGCTTTCCGCTACGTAAAGCTGTCTAAATCTTTTTAAAGCCACCGGCAGAGTATTTTTTATATTATCGCTAGGATAAGCTGTTAAAGTATTACCCAAATCCGGACCAAAATCCGTTAAAGCCACAAAACATAAATTTTTAAGGACTTTTTTTCTTTTAAAAGCTCCGGGATTAATTTCTTCAAATCGTGGCTGAACAAACGGCTTAGTCAATTGGCGAGCTCGGTCTGACCGCAAATTAAAAAAAATAACCGCATCATTGTCTTTTATTAAACCTGCTCCCCGGCCGTCTATTTGTAAATAAGTCGGTTTAATAAACTCGTCACTCTCGCCTCTATTATAAGCATGCCTAATGGCGTCTTCTACGGACTCGTCTTTAAGACCCTGACCCAAAGTCAGCAAA
>JBMORS010000002.1:0-4524 GCA_049319925.1 Patescibacteria group bacterium
GAATTGGGCGGCAAATATTTACCCAAATTAAAAAAGTAATCAAACTCTATCTTATTAGTCTGCTTATCAAAAACTAATAAACGAGCACTGTCCCTTGGTTCCAAAGGTTGCAAAGCTACCAATTCTTTAGGCAGACTATAATGGTAAGATTTTAATAACTTATCAAAAGAATTAATCACAACTTTCCCTTTTTAATCATAGTTCGCCAACTAGCCACTACTGCATTGAAAAAATATAAATTGTGCCAAGTCAACAAAGATAACCCGGCTATTTCTTTGGCCTTAAACAAATGATGCAAATAAGATCGGCTGTATTGCTGACAAACCTGACAACGACATTTGCTATCTAAGGGCTTTTTATCATTTTGATAAATTTTTTTAAATATATCCATTTTTCCCTTTAAAACAAAGGCTGTGCCATGACGGGCGTAATGAGTCGGCGTTATACAATCAAAAGTATCTACTCCGGCTTTAATTAATATAGGTATATCAGCCAAATGCCCTATACCCAAAAGATGCCTGGGTTTATTAACAGGCAACTCTTTTATAACAACCGATAGCATTTTAGACATACTTACTTTATGACTACCGAATTCTCCACCAATACCAAAACCATCAAAAGACATACCGGACATAAATTTGGCGCTTGCCGAACGCAACTTACTATAAGCGCCGCCTTGCACTATACCATAAAGCAGTTGATTGCTAGTTTTGGATTTTAAACAAACACGCGCCCAGCGATGCGTACGCCCCATGGCTTCTGTGGTGTAATTATAATCAGCCAAGGGCGGCGGGCATTCGTCAAAATTAAAAATTATATCAGCGCCCAATTTTTGTTGTATGGCTATTGATTCTTTAGGTCCAATAAAAAACTTACGACCATCAATATGAGATCTAAATTCTACTCCCTGCTCAGTAATTTTTAAATTATTCGGCTGCTGACCAGACTTAACCAAAGATTTAGTTTTTTGTTTAATAACTTTATTAGTTTTAAGTTCGCGGCCAAAACCCAGGCTAAAAACCTGAAAACCTCCGGAATCAGTCATTAAAGGAGCAGACCAATTCATGAATTTATGAAGACCACCCTGTTTTTTTATGGTTGTTTCACCAGGCCGAAGGTGTAAATGATAAGTATTGGCAATAAGAATTTGTGTGCCAGTATCAGCCAACTGGTTAGTGGCTAACGCCTTAACCGTAGCCTGAGTAGCCACCGGCACCAAACTAGGCGTAATTACCTCGCCATGCGCTGTCACTAATCGCCCTAAACGCGCCTGACTTTTGTTTGATTTTTTTAAAATTTTAAATCCGGGCATAATTTAAGAAAAATTTTTGTAAAAACTTTTGATCCTTTTAAGCCAAATTGTTTTAACTGACAAACGCATAGACAAATGGCCACCGGTTTTAAGATTATAAAATTTAGCACCAACTTGTTTAGAAAAAATTTTAACTTCTTTATATCTGACTATTTTGTCATGCTGGCTGTGAATAATCATCAATTTGCTGCCGACTATTGAATTTATGTGTTTAATCGGATTATAAAAGTTTCCAGTCTTTAACTTATTCCAATCGATTTTTTTTAAACGATAACCAAAACCGTAAGCAATTTTAAGCCAATCATACTGCTCGGACAAAGGTTCTTGTGGGCTGGGCGCCCGCCAATCAACTACCGGAGAAATAGCCACACCAGCCGCCACTCGTTTGTCCCGGCTAGCTAAAATTACAGCCGGACCACCAAAACTACCGCCTAACAAAAATATTCGCGGATTATCTATTGAATACTTTTTACCAGTCGCTAAATCCTTAAAACCACTGAATAATCCACTTACTACTTCTAAAATATCCAAATGGGGCGATTGGCCTAACAACCAGCCACCGCTTTCCCAACTGCCCCGATACCTAGGATAAAAAACCCAATAACCTTGCTTGGACCAGGTCATCATTAAATCATTTTTACAAGGTATGACTGGCAAGCCGTCACACAAAATTATAACTTTATTAGACGGCCTAATCGGCAGCAACCATTCAGACACTATATCCTTATTGAATCTGGTTCGATAGGTTCTAATTTTTTTCACACTTTTAATTAGCCAATTTTGACTTAAATTCTTCCACTAAAGGAACCTCGCTTGGATCGGCTTCATAAATAAGCGCCGTATAATAAGCGAACCAATCAGCCAGAATCAATGAATTAAAAATATTTTCTAAGTCAGTCTGACCGATTGAATCCACCGACAAAACCAGTAATTCTTTGTCTTCTAATAATCTAGCTAAAACCTCAGCTCGTTTTTTATTCCTAACATCATCTGTCGCAGATAATAAAATTATAAAAAAGAACTTGTCTGACAAAGAACGATTAAGATCCGTATAATCATAACCTGTCATTTCATTATGATTTAATTCCGGCAATAAATTATAAAAAGCTGGAATTTTACCAGTCTCGTTCAATTTTATTTTCCAATTATACGCCAAAGCATAATTTTTGGTTGAAGCGTATATAACAGGAATTCGTCCCTTGGCCTGCTCTGCTAAATCCTCCCCCCGATTCTCTAAAGCTGTTGGATTTAAAACAGCTGATAATTTATTAACCTCCTTTAATGTCTCCTCCTGATTAACAGCCTTTAACATAGCCATCAAACTAAAACCCAAAGCTGAACGAGGCTGAATACCAGTATCGGGCAATTGTATATAAGGCAAATTTTTTTCTTTAGCTATTTGTAAAAGCTGGCCACCAACACTTATTGTTAAACAGGTTAAACCTTTAGCTAAAGCCTTCTCCAAAGCGTCTAAAGTTTCTTCTGTATTACCGGAATAAGAACTTATAATAACTAAAACTTTGCTTAAATCTGATTGATTTAATTCTGGTAAACCATAATCCGAGTGAATTATTAAATTAATCTTTGGATTAATCCTTTTTAAAATATCCGCCGCCAAATGCGATCCTCCCATACCACAAACAACGTAACTGGAAAAATTGGCCAAATCAATAACCGACCCTTCTATCTGCGGTTTAAATAAAAATTGTTTAGAAAAATCACGAATAGCTTGATCCATCATATATTTATTAATTAGGCTAAACTATTTACCTTTAAATACTTGGTAAAGATGATAAAAATTATTCGCTATATCATCAATTGCTTTAGTTAAATGGCCGTCTTTAACATATTGCCTAAGTGCCTCATACCAAACCGTGCGACCGACAGCAAAACCAAACCAGCCTCCTAAAGCAGCTGCTTTAAGTTGATTTTCAACTAAAGCCAACGGCTGATTTCTACCTAACATTATTATATTAGCCTGACTGCCACCCAATTCACGAACTTTATCAAAAAGACTTAAACAATCATTAACCCGTAAACAACCTTCTAATTTCCAAATATCTGGTTTGATCTTAAATTCATACAACTCCGTTAACATAATCTTAGCTAGTCCTGGTCTTATTTCCTGGTCGTATTTTTCCTTATCACCGCCTACTGCTTTAAGTTGTTCAGAACTCGGCGGTATTAAGGGTTCTAACATAAAAGAATAAGCTTCCTGATCGCACCAGTCCGACAACTGCTTAAGCCTAGCGGCCTGACGCTGTTTTAATTCAAGGGAATCGGCTGGATTATATTTTAACAAAGCTTTAACAATAGCTGGCTGAAAACGTTTTATATTATGCGCCCAATCATCACCATAAAAAAAATCAAACTCCGCAGTATTATGCTTTTCTATTCCTAAGCAAACAGCAACATCATCCCTAGCAGCTGCTTGTAAAACCTCTGAGCCAAAAAGTTCGTCTACTATTATAGCTGATTGCTCTTTAGGTAAACCAAATTCCCAAGATTTTAAAAATCCCCTATAAACAATCATTTTTAGCTCGGCCACTTGTTTTTTAACGTTTTCGGACAAAGAATCACTTTCATCATTAAATAAATCAGTAAAAGCTGAATAATGATCAAAGGGCAAAATAAATAAATTTTTACGCGGCTCTAATTTATTCATATAAACATTTTATCACAGCTACTAGCTTTATTCTATAAAACTATAAACAAAGATAAATAATCAATATAGACAAACTGATTAATAAGGCCGCATAACCAAAAAAATTAACTAGTCGGCCGTTGCTATGCCCTTTGGTTAAAACTTTATCATTAGCTAAACGTAGAATGAACCAAATTAAAGGTGGGGTAATAACAGCATAAGAAAAAGCTGTATAAATAAGCATCTTAACCGGATCAAATTTCAAAACGGCCAGTAACAATCCAACCAATACGGCCAAAGCTATGGCAAAATGAAATCCTTTAACCTGCCTGAAAGGCTTAACCATACCTTCTGGCCAGTCAAAAGTTTCAGCCAATATATAGCCGACACTGCCAGCTAAAACCGGAATAGCCAAAAGCGCCGTACCAATTATACCAGCAGCAAAAGCCAAATAAGCCTGACGACCCAACAAAGGCTCCAAAACTAGAGCAGCCTGATCAAAAGTATCCAAATAACTTAAGCCATAACGACTACCTAAAGTAGCGGCGCTAGCAATAATAAACCACAT
>JBMORS010000003.1:0-4521 GCA_049319925.1 Patescibacteria group bacterium
CACGCCAATATCATCAGCCGCTGCCCCATAAGCCGGATTGGTATAACCGACTCTACGCAAAACCTGCCTGACTATTTTTTGCACATCGGCAAAACCATTAGTAGTTACCTCGCCGGCTACCAATACTAATCCGGCTGTAATACAAGTTTCCACAGCCACGCGCGACCAAGGGTCTTGTCTTAACAAATCATCTAATATGGCGTCCGAAATCTGATCGCATAATTTGTCAGGATGACCTTCGGTTACTGATTCTGAAGTAAAATATTTAATATCTTCCGCCATAGTTAATTGTTATTCAAACGCAATACGTTTTTATGAGCCCTAAAATAATCAACTGTCAACTTTAAACCCTGCTCCAAAGGCTGCAACGGGAACCAACCCAAATATTCTTTGGCTTTAGTTATGCTAGGCACACCTTGTTTGCTTAAATAAGGCAAAGGTTCGGTGGTAACAATCTGACTTTGGCTGTCTGATAAAGTAATTATTTTGTTGGCAACTTCTTCAAAGGTTATCAAATCAACCGATCCTAAATTAAATATACCGTCACCATCAAACTCCATTAACTTTATCAAACCTTCCACCATGTCGCTGACATAACAAAAAGTTGAAGTGTTGGCCTTATTACCATAAATAGTCAAAGGCTGATCCTGTAAAGCGTGCCATATAAAATCCGGAATCATCCGGCCGTCGTTAAGTTTCATTCTAGGACCGTAGGTGTTAAAAATTCTAGCAATTTTTATGCTTAGGCCGTGCTGCTGTCCATAATTAACAGCTAAGCTTTCGGCAAAACGTTTGCCTTCGTTATAACAACTCCTGGGACCCACCGGATCTACCAAGCCCCAATAAGTTTCTTCTAATGGTTTATCCTCTTGCGGGTCACCGTAAACAGCCGCCGAAGAAGCTAACAAATATTTGGCCTTGTACTTAACAGCCAAAGCCAAAGTGTTTTTGGTGCCATCGGCATTGCTTAACAAAGTTTCTATAGGCAGCTTGTTATATTCCTTGGGGCTGGTCGGACAGGCCAAATTATAAATTTCCTGTACACCCTGCAATTTAACTTTAAAAACTTCTAGCTCAGGAAATTTTTCTAAATCTAGCGGTTCTCTTACATCGTGGCGGATAAATTCAAAATGCGGACTTTGCAACAGTAAATCAATATTCTCTTCCTGGCCGGTAATAAAATTGTCCACACAAATAACATTGGCGGTTTTAATAAGCTCATCACACAAATGGGAGCCAATAAACCCGGCCCCGCCGGCCACTAAAACATTTTTTCTATCCAATAATTGTTTGTACATAGTAATAAAATTTATAGGTAATTTCTGAGTTAATTTTAACCTAAAACCAAAGCATTTACAAACCAAGCTACTAAATAAATTCCAAATTTTAAATCTTAATTTCTAAACAATACCCAAATCATAATAACTTGTTTTATTAGGAATTATTTAGGATTTAAGTTTTAGGATTTTTGATTTTTAAATTTTGATTTTTTAAAAACCCACATTTTATTAGCACTAAAATAAAAAATCGTACCAACCGCCAGTAAAATCGCCTTAGCTATAAGGTCTAACCAGCCTAACTTATCAACCAACCACCACAAACCAATTTCTAAAAACAGTAAATAAACCAAGGACAAGCTCAAAAAACGCCCATAACTATTAAAATTAAACCATTTATCATTATGACCAAAAGTCCAGCGCTGGTTCCAAAAAAAACTATTCAAATTGGCTGTTAAAAAAGCAACAACGTTCATTAACAAATACCAATCGCGGCCAAAACTTAATAACCGCGTTAGCATTAAATAAATGCTAAAATCCACCACCGCATTGCTTAAACCAACTAAACCAAATCTAAATAATTGGCCTGGCCAATTTAACCATTGCTGCCGAATCAACTGTTTAATCAACATAACTAAGGCAAAACTGTTACAGACAAACCACCGCGAAAACTAAGCGGCTCTACAAAAAATTGGCTTCTTAATTCATTTTTTAAATTAAACACTCTAACATGCGGACCGCCGCCCAAACCCGGCGTAGTTACTATTTCTTTATGACCGTCGCCGTCTACATCACCCAAAGCTAAATTAACACCGCCGCGAAAATTCTTTTCAAAAGCCATAAACTGCCTAAGCAACTTGCCTTGACCGTTAAACACTCTGACCTGCGGACCGCCACCCAAACCCGGCGCCACTACTATATCATCTTTATTATCACCATCACTGTCGCCTACTACTAAATTAAGTCCACCTTTAAATGTCCAGGGATAAGCCTGAAATTCATTAAGCTTGTTACCAAATTTACTAAACACCCTAACCGGCAACCGACTGCCATCTTGTGGGGCTACAACTATTTCCGGCTGGCCGTCGTTGTTAACATCGCCGGCGGCTACGTTTATGCCACCGGTATAAGAAGGATCATAAGGCACAAATTGATAAAGCAATTCTCCCTGGCCGTCAAAAATTCTGACTGTATTACTACCACCCTTACCTACTCCCAACACTAAATCATCTTTACCATCGCCGTTAAAATCGGCAGCAGCAATACTAAGCCCACCACGCCAACTTTCAGCAAAAGCCATAAACTGATACTCCACAGCTCCTTTTAAATTAAATATCTTAACGTGCGGACCACCAGCATCCCTAGGTACCGTTACAATATCGCTTTGGCCATCGCCATCAAAATCACCGCTGGCTATGTTAACGCCTTGGGTAAACCTAGGATGGTAAGCAATGAATTTTTCCAACCGCTCACCAGCTACATCCAACACACTAACTTCGGCCTGATTTTTATCGTGTGGTGCCACCACAATCGGACTTTTAACAGCGAAAGCACTGCTACCAGCCAAGCGCAGAGCCGCCGCTAAATTAATTCGCCGGCCTACCTGACGCAGTAATCCTGGATTGGCAAATTCTATTTCATCGCCTGAGGCGATTAAAATGTCTCTTAATTGCGAAGGCGCTAATCTAGGATAAGCTGCTTTTAAAACTGCCAAAGCACCCGACACCAAAGGCGCTGCTACTGACGTACCACTCCAATAACCACCATAAGCTTCTTTAAAACCAGGTTGTTCCTGACTAACAAACTGAGTACTAAAAATTTCCACAGCCGGAGCGGCAATATCTATACAACGACTACCATAATTAGAAAATAGTGCTCGCGAATCATTAAGCTCTAAACCAGCCACGCCAATTACCTGATTCTCGCCATTATAACCGTCATCACAAACCGGATATTGCGGCTGTTTATCCATATTAACGCCGATTTGCTGTTCATTGCCGGCTGCGGCCACCACCAAAATACCGGCTAAATAAGCCCGGTGAATAGCGTCCTGTAAAATAGGGTCGGACACGCTGCCCACAAAACTTAAATTAATAATATCAGCCCGATTGTCTATAGCGTATTGAATACCGCGCGCCACTGTAACTGTATTGCCAATACCGGCCGAGTCCAGCACCCGAATTGGCATAATTTTAGCGTTCCAGCTAACGCCGGTTACGCCCAAAGAATTATTACCGGCCGCGGCAGCCACTCCCGCCACAATGGTACCGTGCTGCATAGCCACTTTGTTCCAAACTTTGCCGAATTTTGGCCTAGGATCAGCCACATTATCTACAAAATCCCAACCATATTGATCATCTATAAAACCGTTACGATCATTATCTATATTATCACCCGGCACTTCCCAAGGGTTAAACCAAACATTGGGCGCTAAATCAGGGTTGTTTATGTCCACCCCGCTGTCTAATATCGCTATCACCGGGCGCAAGGGCGGATTTTGAACAAAATCCCAAACCTGAGGCGCTTTTATTTTATTCAAATATTCCTGCTGCTTAGCATAATCCAAATCATTAGGCGTTAAAACAGCTTGGTATTCCACTATCTGACTAACCGCTTTTATGCCCGGCTGGTTTAACCAATACTCTAGATTGCCCTTTAAATCCAAATCCGGCCGGCAAGCTTGCTGGACTATTTTATTGTGCTCATTAACAATTGCCAAACTGCAACCCAAAGAAGTGTCCTCTGTTGTTTGCGCTGCCCTAACCAAAATCGGCTGAATTGTTAAACTAAACAGAGCAAAGACTAAAAACCCGAGTGCTAGGCCCCGGGAACGAAAAGTCTTATTTTTATAAATCAACACCTGTTTCATTAATTTTTACTATAACATAATTACCTTCTATTGTAAAACAAAAAATTATTATAAATTCTAAATATATTTGGCTAATACTCTGATATCCCCAACCTTGACTTTAATCCTATATCAAGCTAATATTAACCATCAAAATGTAGCCACCGCTAATATAAATATAATATTTTGGCGAAATCCGCCGAAGTTTATATTACATTTTGTAAACAACCAGTAACAAAAATAAATTAATTAACTTATTAAATATAATCAAGATATTAACGAAGGCGGAATAAAAACAAAAATCAAAAACTATCAGGAGATTAAAATGCACTCAACCTATTATATTGCCTCTCTAGTCAAAAGAGGTCAGCAAGATAACGGCTTATGTCCGGCCTT
>JBMORS010000004.1:0-4318 GCA_049319925.1 Patescibacteria group bacterium
GTTTGTTTTGGTTAAGGCTTACGTATATGGCGGTTATCCTTTACAGTCTTTAACCCAAGCGGTTAAATGGGGTGGTAAAACCGTGCACCCTACTATTCCTTGGAGTGTTTGGAAAGAAACAGCTGATTATAAAAATTATATAAACAGGTAAATTTATTATTAATCAATTATTTTATGTCTCATGAAATAAGTAACCCAGAACAAGAACAACAGGAGTTGCGTTTAAAACTGGAAAACGCTGATTATTTTAATCGCGATTGGCCAAAAATTGAGCCGCCTTTTCCGTCTTATGCTATTGATTCGCATAATTGGTTGCTTTTTAAAAGGGGTATATTAAATACAGCTCATATAAGTCAGACTATAGAAAACAGAAAGAAAGATTGGCAACGATTTGGTGTTAGCGCTCTTCAACAGAAAAATAGTTTTATTGATTCATTAATGATAAAAAAAGAATTCATGGGGGAAGATAAATTTTTGTCGGCTGATTTTATACAAAAGGTAGAGCAATTAAATTTTGAACCTGAAAAACAAGCTTCTTTTATACGAGGTTATGCTAGTTTTCGAGATAATAATAGTACAATAATAAGTTATCTTAATAACTTGAGGCAAGGAGAGGTAATAAATACTATCCCCGTCGAAGAATTATCTTCCATGGTTGAGGGGTTATTGGATAGAGCTTTGGAAGATAGAGCTGTTATGCCAGAGACCTTACGTATGGTGATTAATCAAGTCAAAGAGGTTGGAGAGAAGATTTTACACCAGAATTTGTTTATCAATTCACAGAATCAAATAGAGAAATACATGGAAAAAGTAAAGGCTATGGAAAAAAAGGATTTACAGTTTTCGGCTAATGTGTTTACCCTGTCTAAGGAATTATCCCCAGAAGGATAACTTGATTAATGAAAAATTAGTCTTTTAGTTGATAGTGTTTATATACTAAAATTAAACCCCGGATAATGCCGGGGTTTAATTATCTTTGTTGGCAGTTATGTTGTTTATTCCCAAGGTCTTTCTTCAAGGGTAATTTTTATATCCAGCTCCCGTCCACTGCGTAGCACCTTGGCCGTTATGATGTCATTGGGTTTGTATTGGGCGATTACAGAAGCTAAAGTTTTTTGCAGGAATAGTTTTTGGCCGTTGACCGATAAGACTATATCACCCGATTTAAGACCAGCTTTGTCAGCTGCTCCACCTGGTACTATGCCAGGCAGGCCTTCATTGTTTCTTATCATTATATAAGCACCTTGATCATAAGGCAGTTTATAAGCTCGGGCGATACTGCGGTTAAGCATTAAATAACGCACGCCCAAAAAACTTCTAACTATTCGTCCATTGGTTTTAAAATTAGTTAATGCTTCTTTAACTCGGTTAATTGGTATGGCAAAGCCTAAAGCCTCGCCACTGCGGTTAACCGCCGTATTCACTCCTACTACTTCGCCTTTTAAGTTTATTAAAGGGCCGCCTGAATTGCCGGGGTTAATAGAGGCGTCAGTTTGAATAGCGCCTTCAATAGTTTCGGTTAAGCCACCACCGGAAGCTGTTATGGTTCGGCCAATGCCGGAAATTATGCCACGCGTTAAGGTATTTTGGAATTCAGCTAGGACGTTGCCGACGGCCAGGGCAGTCTGGCCGATTCTTATTTTGTCGGAGTCGGCTAATTTAACCGGCGTAAAACCTCGGCCTTCTATTTTAACTATAGCTATGTCGTACAGGGAATCACGGGCTAGCACCGAGGCCACATATTCTTTGCCAGTGCTGGTAATTACTGTGTAATCAACATTATCACGCAGTACGACGTGTTTGTTGGTTATAATGTAACCGTCACTGCTGATTAAAAATCCAGTGCCACCGCCGGTATCTTGTTGGGAAATATCACCCAACAAATTAGCGGCTGGTTCGGAAATAATAATACTGACGACCGAGGGCAGTATTTTTTGATAAGCGCTAATAACAGCTTCTTCTTCGGGTACGATAATCGATGTAGTTGTAGCGGCTGTTAGCCCGGAATAAGAAGGGATAACAAGCAGGCTGATTATAAAAAAGGCGATAAAATTTTTTTTTGACATAATTTATTAGTAATTAATAAAAAATTTCTAAAATCTAATTTCTAATTTTTAAATAAATCCCAAAGTGGTTATTGGGAATTATTTAGGTTTTAGAAATTAGGATTTTGTTGATTAAACTATCATTGGTATCTTAGCTAGGTCGACTGGTTGGCCAGTTACTACGGATTCAATTCGATAAGTGCCGTGGGTAGGAGCTTCAATATAACCGTTCCAAGCAGTGCGTGCTAGACCACCGGAATTTACCCAATCAAGCAACCATTCTTCAGTGTATCTGGGATCATTTTGGGTAATACCGCCGCCCACGGTTTTAAGCCACAGTCGGTTAAATTGTTCTTGCGAGCCAATAGGCGGGGCAATTATAATAGGCAGTCCTAGTCCGGTATAAAAAGACAATTCAGATGGTTTGGTCCAAAGTATGTCGGTAGAGTGAATAGTTTGACTGAATTTTTTAAAGTAATCTGTCCGGGTTTCCGAATGTACTATATTAACGTATTTATTTAATTGTTTATTAAGTTTGAGATCTTTAACAATTTCTCGGTAGTATTTAAGTCCAGAGTGATGTGTGCCAACCACTAAGTTGAGTCGGATTTTTTTTTGTTGGATTTTTTCCCGTAAACTTTCCAGTATTTGGGCACCAATATTTCTTTGCGCTCCGGCCCCACCCATGGCAAAAGTTAAGGTAAGTGGGTGTTTATGATCACGCTGCTGCCAGCCGCGGCCTAGGCGTCTAATTAAAGCTCGGTTGTATTTGTTTATAAAGATTTGATTAGGATCCAAATTTTGAATGCGTCGGCTTAGATCGGTTTTAATAACAGTTTCCCGGGTACCGCCCACTAGTTCTTTAGGCAAAGGAAACCCGGTTAAAAAAATATTGTCTTCTTTGACGCCGTAAAGTTTTAGTCTTTCTACTACCCGACCGTTAGGCGCTAAATATTTTATGCGGCTACGTTTAGGATCCAGCGGCGCCCAGGCCCGCGAGCAATCAGCGTCGCAGATGACACAGTAAATGTCTCCTGGATAATCATTTTCTTCGGCCGTGAAAGCGGCTTGAAAAAAGGTGGCAATAAGCGGTAGGGGATGCTTGGCCAATTTTTCTATCAAATGGCGGCCTAAACCATTGTGAATGGAATTGTAAACTTGTTTTAATTGCAGAGTTGGTTTGGATAAATCGCGCCTAGGATAAAAAGGATCAATTTCTTGGAATTGGTCCATAACTTCAAAAATCAAATCGCCTACTAAAGGCAGGGCTTTTAGCCGGGAAACAGCCTCATAGCCTTCGCGCTGGCTTTTCCAGCGGGCGCGTTCTTCCCGAGGTATGCCCGGGTAATTATTGGCAATTTGAATGGGGCCGTAACTTAAGTCTTTTAAAGCGTAAGCGGCTCGTTCATGGCCATAACCCATATCTACGGCGATTATATGAGCTTTAGTGGATTTAGTAATATGTTTCATATGTTTTTTATTATAACAAAAAGGCCGCTAGTCAACTATTTTTTAAAAAAGGAAGAGCGGCTTATAGTAGCCGCTCAAGGGAAAAATTAGATTTTATAGTTTATAGTAGTTGGGAATAACCGGTTGGCTATCCTGATATTTTTTGGAAAAACAGGCGTTTTTATCGCAGGAGGCGGCAGACGGGCCTGGATGTAGGCATTTTGGTAGCTGAGCGTCAATTTTTTTCTGCCAAGTTTTTATTTTTTGCCAAATTAGATTGGTGTTGATTTGGTAGTTATTTTTCCGGACTATCTTTTTGGCCGTGGCTAGTTTATTTATGGCACAGTCACGGGGCGATTGGGTATGATTAAATTTTTCCGGATAGGTTAGAATTTCTTCTATGGCTGAAAATATTTCTTTTAACTTTTGGTTAGGAGATAATTGTTTTTTTGTCGAAGTTGGTTTTGATTTTTTAGATTTCATTAGTATCCCATTTTTATTTTGATTTTGTTTGTCGTGCCAGCTTAGTCCGTTATTGTTTTTTTGTCAATAAATAAAATTCCCTTCTTCGTAGAAGGGAAAGGAGGTTGCTTGTATTATTGGCCGATAATTTTAAAAGCTTGTTTTAAAAACAACAGATCACGGGTTTGCATATAAGTACCAGAATAATTAGTCGGGCGATTATTTTCTAGCAGATTTATAGCTTCAGACAGGTTTAGCCAGATTAATAAAAATCCGCGGGCGGTTTCTTCGTCAGTTAAGTGCCTTTCTGTCACAGGGCCGTTTGTTCGAACAATATAGCAGTAGGATTCTTGGCTTAGGCC
>JBMORS010000005.1:0-4297 GCA_049319925.1 Patescibacteria group bacterium
TGGTATCAATTCTAAAAAGAAAGCCTCGTCTTTTCTTAAGCTTTAACCTGGTAATACGGGATTTAAGCACTGCCTGTTTCCTTTTAGCCTGAATCCTGGCGTTTCTTTTGGGGTGGTAATAAAGATTGGTGCCCTGAATGATCTTTTGCACTTTCCAGGACGAAATAGTCTCCCCGTAGGTCTGAGCGTAAAGGACAGCGATTTTGGCCTTGCCATAACGCAAATGGGCCTGGCGCAAGGTACGCACCCGGTAGATTTGTAAATGAGTGACAGCGCGTTGTCTAACATTCTTAGGACGCCTAGGTCTGTCTTCTAATAGCAATAGATGCTCAGGGTCAAAACGTTTATGCCATTTATACCAAGTTTTCTTAGGTATGCCAAAGTGCCGACAGGTTAAACTGACGTTCTTTTGGCCTTTAGTTTCATGCCAAATAAACCATTTTAACCTCAACCTGGCCTGAAGGGACAGGTTAAGTATATTGGCCATCTTGTACCACCTTTTAGTATAGGTAAAGGGGGCATTGTTATTAGCCCAGGGGCGTAGGAAAATCATAAAAGAAGATGGATTACATGGGTTATACTCTAAACTCTACCCCAGCTTAGGGGTGTTACCCATGTATCTCATCTTCTCCAGGCTTTGTTTGACATAGCTTGAACCTGAGGAATGATTAAAATTTTTTGTTAGTACTTTGGTTGGTTAAACATCTATTGACTTTGTATAGTCGGGTGGCAGCTTGGTTGTTTAGAGGATAGCTTGACAAAATAGCCAAAAATGAGTAAATTTAACAGGTCTTATTGTTATTTTAATTATATAAAACACAGCAAATCATGAATATTACTGAACTGGCCAGGAGGTTAAAAATACCCACGCAGCAACTAAAAGACGAATTGCCTCGGCTTGGTTTTGATATTGGCCAACGAGCCATAAAAATAGATGATGCTGTGGCTAATAAGGTTATTAAATTGTGGCAGGAAAAAAGACAAACTCAACAACAGGATAAATATGTTGTTATAGAAAAAAAATTAAATAAAGACGCAGTTGAAGCTGTTAAGAAAGAAGTGGTAATTCCAGCCAGGATAAGTCCGCGTGATTTTGCGACACTTTTGAAATTACCAGTTACTGCGGTAATGGCTGAACTTTTTAAAAATGGAGTTATGGCAGCTATTAACGAGGTGATAGACTTTGAAACTGCTTCTATTATCGCTCAGGATTTAGGTTATGTTACTAAGGCAGCCGCTAATCAGGATAAAATTGATCAGGAAGAAAAAGAAGGAATAAATTTAAAGGAATTGATTAAAGAAGAATCAGTTAATTTGCAGGTTAGGCCACCTGTTGTTGTAGTAATGGGTCATGTTGATCACGGTAAGACCACCTTGCTTGATGCCATAAGGTCGACTAACGTGGCGGCTGGAGAGAGCGGGGCAATTACTCAGCATATCGGAGCTTATCAGGTTGAGATGCGGCCCAAGGTTATACCGACATCTCAAGATAGTGAAGCAGGTCAAGAGAGTGTTGTTCAACAGGTTCGTAAGATCACTTTTTTGGATACGCCTGGTCATGAGGCTTTTTCTTCTATGCGAGCCCGAGGTGGTCGCTTGGCTGATATAGCTATTATAGTAGTGGCAGCTGACGATGGTTTACAGCCACAAACTTTAGAAGCCATTGAAATAGCTCAAAAAGAAAAACTGCCTTTTTTGGTAGCCATAAATAAGGTTGATCGAGAAACAGCTGATATTGAAAGAGTTAAAAAAGCTTTGTCGGAGGTTAATTTATTGCCAGAAGATTGGGGCGGTAAAACTATTTGTGTACCAATCTCTGCCAAAAAGAACCAAGGTATAATTGAGCTTTTAGATATGGTGTTGCTTTTGGCAGATATGGAAAAATTACAGGCTGATCCCGGTCGTTTAGCCATTGGTACAGTGATTGAAGCTAAGTTAGATAAAGGTGAAGGTCCGGTAGCTACGGTATTAGTCAGGACAGGAACTTTGCGAGTTGGTGATTGGGTGATTGCCGGGCAAGTAGGCGGCAAGGTAAAAGGTATGCGGGATTTTATGGGTCGATCGGTTACAGAAGCTATTCCTTCTATGCCGGTACGTATTTTGGGTCTTAAACAAGTGCCCCAAGCGGGAGATGTTTTTAGAGCTGTTTTGGAAGAAGAAGAAGTTAGATCGGTTTTACGTAAGGCCCCTCGTTTTCAGCACAGCCCTCAAAATAGTAATGAACTAATTGATAGCACAACTGACGATGGCAAGGATAATAATGATTTAGGCCCAGCCGTAAATATAATATTAAAGACAGATGTTTTGGGTTCTAGGGAAGCTTTACTAAGTTCTTTATTTGGTTTGTCTGGCCAAGAGGTCAAAGTTAAAGTTATTAAAACCGCTTTGGGCAGTATAAATGAAGCTGATGTGATTCAAGCCGAAGCTAGTGGGGCCATAGTATTAGGGTTTAATGTACCGCTTCAGCCGGCTGCTCAGAATTTGGCCAGGTCTAAAAAAGTTTTCGTTCAGACCTACAAAGTAATTTATGATTTGTTGGACGAGGTTAAAAAACAATTAACTTCTCTTTTGAAGCCCGAGCTGATAAAACATCAACTGGGAACAGTTGAGGTAATTAAAATTTTCCGTCAAGGGAAAAGCGAACAGATTGTCGGCGTTCGGGTGACAGAAGGTTCGGTTAAAGGAAAAACCAAAGCTTATTTATCTCGAACAGGGATGACCTCGCCAGTAGTATTTGATTTACAGGAGGTACGATTGGGTAA
Organism: Patescibacteria group bacterium; assembly: GCA_049319925.1. GTDB lineage: Bacteria > Patescibacteriota > Patescibacteriia > Veblenbacterales > UBA10138 > JAHITT01. Next base: position 2,763 of record JBMORS010000005.1, read on the forward strand.
AGAAATAGTAGGAGAGGTTGGTCAAGGTGGAGAATGTGGTTTGAATTTAAAAGGCCGGGAAGTTTTATTGGTTAATGACCGTTTAGAAATATATCATGAAGAAATTAGACATCGGGCCGTTGGACGTTAAACAGGATAAAGGTCCTAACAGACGCTTATTGCGTTTAGCTAGTGTTATTCAAAGACATTTGGCGGCCATAATAACCAGAGAGTTAGAAATGCCTAACGGAACCTTGTTGACTATCTCGGCGGTTGAGGTTTTGTCGGATTATAGCGCCGTTAAAGTTGGTTTAACTGTTTGGCCGTTAGATCGTCAAACAGAAGTAATGAAAATAGTTAATGACAATTTGAAATTTTTACAAAAATTATTGGCTGCCAAGCTAACTATGTATCGAGTGCCGAGTTTACGGGTTTACCTTGATAGTTCGATTGATAAAGCTGTTCGTTTGGAGCAGGTGCTTGACAGTTTGGAGCAATAATAATAGTATGGCGAGTCCTTCTTAAAATAAGGACTTGATTTATGATTGATAAAATTTTATTAGAACGTTTGACGGTTTTAGTAGCGAAATCCAACCGTATTCTGGTCGCTAGTCATAAAAATTGTGGTGATGCTAGTGGCGCGGTAACGGCCTGTCAAACAGTTTTACAAGAGCAAGGGAAACAAGTGGTAACTTTTTTGCCGGCACCAGTGCCGGCCTCTTTTGCCTATTTAAAAAATAGTGAAAAAGTGATAACCGACCCCAACGTCATTAATTGGTCTGATTATGATTTGTTTTTATGTTTAGATGCGGCTGAACCCTGGTTAACTGGTTTGGGTGGTAAATGGCCGGACAAACCAGAAGAATTGACAGTAGTAAATTTTGATCACCATTTAACTAATACTGGTTATGGGGATTTAAATATAGTAGACAAATCGGCCGCGGCTACCTGTTCTATGTTAATGGAATGGTTTTCTGGGGCCGGTTATTTTATAAATCCGGCCGCGGCTACCTCTTTATTGAACGGCATATTAACTGACACTGGATCTTTTTGTAATCCGGCTACTAATGAATTAGCTTTAAATCAGGCTGGTGAATTACTTAGGTTAGGGGCTAATGTTAACAGATTTTTATCTGAGGTTGTGAAGAGTAAGAGTTTGTTAGAACTGAAAATTTGGGGTCAAGCTTTGGAAAGACTGCAAATTAATGATCGGTTAGGTTTGGTGACTACTATAATAACCAAACAAGATCTAGCAACGGTTGGCTTAGGTAGTGATGCCGTAGAAGGATTAGCTAATTTTTTAAATGATTTGTCTGGTATAAAAGCGGTGTTGGTTTTAAAAGAACAATCTGATGGTACAGTTAAGGGTAGTTTAAGGACTACCCATGAGGATATTGATGTGGCTAAATTAGCCAGAGTTTTAGGTGGTGGTGGTCATAGGAAAGCCGCTGGTTTTACTGTGGTCGGGCAGCTAGCGGTTAAAGACGGTATTTGGCAGATTTTGTAGTTTTTTAATAAAGTCGGTTGGCTGGCGGTTGATATAAAATATTGATATA
>JBMORS010000006.1:0-4273 GCA_049319925.1 Patescibacteria group bacterium
TAAGTATTACAATCCATGCGGGGTTAGTTATACTATCAAAAATAAAAAGGCTGATTGGGGATTGGATGCCGTAACCAAAGCGGATATAGCAGTTAACCAAATGGTTATGCGCGAGGTGGCTAAGGCATATCCAGATTTTGATGTGCTAGGCGAGGAAATAAGTTCTAAAACGATTGGCCGTAAGTTGTTTGTGGTGGACCCAATAGACGGCACACATATGTTTATTATTGGCGCACCGTTGTTTGTTTTTTCCGCCGCTATTGTTATAGACGGCCGGCCAGTGGCTGGAGTTTTACATAATCCTTTAGCCAGGCGCACAGTGCTGGCTGAAAAAGGTAAGGGTGCTTATTTGGTGGAAAGAGGTGTTAAGTTGTCAGTTAGCAACAAAAAAACTTTTCCCGGCGCTTTAATAAAAACCGGCTGGAAAAGTTCGTCCGCTTCTGTTTTACTTCATAAACAAAACGCTCGCACGCCCGAAGTTTATTCGGTAACTGAAGCTGCTTCTTTAATAGCCACTGGTGGGTTTGATGGTTGTATATTTATAGGTAATTTAGCCCATGATATTGCGGCGTCTAAAATAATAGTAGAAGAGGCTGGCGGTAGGGTAACGGATTTATGGGGTCAGGAGCAAAAGTATAATGGATTTATTAAAGGCGCTTTATTAAGTAATAAGCATTTACATAAAAAATTAGTGTCGTTGGTTAAAAAATCCGGAGTTCTAGAAGAGTTTAAAAAGTCTCATCCTTTTAAATAATTTTCTCCATCGGCTAATTCGTACGAATTAGCCTACGTTATCCACAGGTTAATTTAGATTATTTTGTTGATTTTAATATTAAAAAACCAAGCTGCTTTTTTAAAGCAACTTGGTAGGAATTATTATTTTACCGATGGCCAAAATACTTGGTCATAATTAAATTCGGTGCAGGTACAAATAGTGTTATGACACTTCCAGCAACCGTTACCATAACGTTCTAAAACAGCTTGTTCTAAATCAACTGCCAGTAAATTGGCTATGGCTATTGTCCAAGCCAGAGTATCAGCCAGTTCTTTGGAAAATTCGGTTTCTATGTCGTCTATAGTCGTATGGGCGGAAAAAGTGCTGGGAGTTTTCATAGCCAGTATCAGCAGTTCGCTTATTTCTTTGAACAAGCGGTTAAGAATATTTTCAAGACCTTTGGATTTATTTTTGGCGCCGTAGATTGTTTTAAAATGCTGACACCATTGTTTTAGGGTCCAGTTTAGTTGGGTCGGGTTTGGATTTGTTAATATACTGCTAGGTCTTTTTTCTGGACACTTACAAGGTAATTTTTGACAGTAGCTACAATGGCTATTGGGATATTTTTGAGACATAACAAGCGCCAGTTGGTCACTAGCAAAGTAATCAGCTACGCAGAAAATTCTAGATACTATTCTTGCCAAAGCTATTTTTAAGTCAGCCGGATCGGCTTGTTTTCTTATAGCTTCTTGTAAATCGGCTATAGCCAGATTTAAAAAGACTATGCGCTGCAGTAAGTTTTGCAGGAATATTCTGTTTCTTTTGCCGTAGAGCTTAAAAAAATGCTCCATTAGTTTTTGTAGATTCATTTAGCACCTTTATATGTTGTTTTTAATAATACTTTATTTATTTGCCCTTACCTTAAAGCTAGTATTTAAGAAAGTCAATCTAGTAGGTTTTTTGTGATTGTTTTTTAGATTAATGTTATATTTTGAGTATGACTAAATTTAAAGAAATAATCGGCCTGTTGATTTTACCCATCATAGTGCTGGGCACTTATTTGGCTGTTTATATAATTTGGCGGCTGTTAGGGTTGCCGGTGGACGATTCGGTCGCTAACATGATTTTGGAAAAGTTTTCTAAATTAGGGTTAGGAGTAGTTTTAGTGGGAGCTTTTTTAGAAGGATTTTTTATTGTTGGGCAATATTTTCCGGGTGGGGCAATTGTTTTTTGGGAGTAATATCGGCCGGCCAGGATATTTTAAAAGTGGTTACAGTGGTGCTTATTGTTATGCTGGCTTTTATGGCCTCTTATTCAGCCAGTTATTTATTGGGTAAATATGGTTGGTATAAGTTGTTTCTGAAATTAGGATTTAACAAAGCTATAGAAACAGCCAAACAAAAACTGGTTAAAAAAGAATTCACAGCTATATTTTTTACTTATTGGAATCCAAATTTGGCTGCTATGACAGCCACGGCCGCCGGTATTTTACAAATTCCCTGGCGCCGTTTTGCTATCCGTTCTTTGTTGGGTATAGTATTTTGGGAAACCTTTTGGGGTCTGTTAGTTTTTAAACTTGGCTCATCGGCTCTTAAAATTATGGGTTTAAGGTGGGTGTTAATTATTTGCGGCGCCTGGGTGTTGGGTATTTTGTTAAAGCATTATTTGTTTGATAAGAAAAAATTTGTCACGAGTTAATCTTGGTTATTTTATTATTTTTAGCCATTCCACCCATTCACGTGAATGGGTGGAATGGCTTTTAGTTAGGTTTTGATATAAGGCTTTTAGTCTGCTAAAATAGATGAACGTTTATGTTAAATAAAAACCCCAAAACAGCTGCCGAAATTATAGTCCAGGCTTTGGAAGCCGAAGGTGTAAAGTATGTTTTTGGTTTACCCGGTGAGGAAAATTTGGCTTTGCTACAAGCTTTACGTAAATCAACGCAAATAAAGTTTATTTTAACCAGGCACGAACAAACCGCTGCTTTTATGGCTGCCACTTATGGCCGCCTAACCGGCCGGGCTGGCGTGGTGCTAAGCACTTTGGGCCCTGGTGCTACCAATTTGGTAACAGGCGCGGCTTATGCCAATTTAGGCGGCATGCCGCTGGTAATAATTACTGGTCAAAAAGCCTTGCGTAAATCCAGGCAAGGTCATTTTCAAATTTTGGATGTGGTTAGAATGATGGAGCCGGTTACTAAACTAGCTAGTACTATAGTTAGTGCGGACAGGGCGCCTTTTATGGTGCGGGAAGCTTTTAAGGTGGCGGAAAGCGAACGGCCGGGTGCCGTGCATTTGGAACTGCCCGAAGATATAGCTGACGAATTAACTGACAAGCAAGTTTTGGAGCCAGCAAAAGTTAGGCGCCCCGGGCCCGATCCCAAAGCCATTACTGAGGCAGCGGCAAAAATAATGTCGGCTAGTCGGCCATTAATAATAATCGGCGCTGGTGCTAACCGTAAAAGAATTCATAAACACTTAAGCGAGTTTGTAAAAAAAACCGGCATACCTTTTGTTACCACGCAGATGGGTAAGGGTGTGCTAGACGAAACTAAAGAATGTTACCTTGGCAATACGGCTTTAAGCGAAGGGGATTATATACATTGCGCTTTGCATCAGGCGGATTTGTTAATAGTTATTGGCCACGAAACAGTGGAAAAGCCGCCCTTGATTATGGCCCAGGGCGATAGGGAAATTATTCATATAAATTTTTCCGAAGCGGATGTGGATTATGTTTACGCGCCGACTTTGGAAGTAGTAGGTGATATTGCCCATTCTTTGTGGGCTTTGGGGGAAAAATTATCAACTAATGGAAAATGGGATTTTTCTTATTATCAAAAATTAAGTCAAAAATTAAAAGAACAAATCGCGGAAAAATCAGACAGTTTAGATTGGCCCTTAAAACCCCAACGTCTAGCTAAAGATTTGCGCCAGTTTTTGCCAGCCGACGGCATACTGGCACTTGATAACGGCATGTATAAATTGTGGCTGGCTAGGAATTTTGCGGCTCAAGAGCCTAACACGGTTTTGCTAGATAATGCTTTGGCCACCATGGGCGCTGGCCTAGCTTCGGCCATGGCCGCTAAATTAATTAATCCTGATAGGCAGGTAATGGCGGTAGTTGGTGACGGCGGATTTATGATGTCTTTGGGGGATTTGGAAACAGCTGTTCGTTTGGGTTTGGATTTGGTGGTGGTTGTTTTAAATGACAAAGGTCTTGGCATGATAAAATGGAAACAGCAGCAAATGGGCTTTACTGATTTTGGTTTAGATTTTACTAACCCCGACTTTGTTGGCTTAGCCAAGAGTTTTGGTGCTAGTGGTTTAAGGGTGGAATCGGCCGAAGGTTTTACTGCGGCTTTGGCGGAGGCAGTTAAAGTCGGCGGCGTGCAAATAATAGATTGTCCTATAGATTACAGCGAAAACCAAAAAGTTTTTGGCGAAGAGCTAAAACAAAAGACGTGTGAATTATAAAAATATCAAATTACAAATACCAAAGTACAAATCAATATTTAAATTAGTTAATGTCAAATTAAACTATTGATTATTTACAGGGTGA
>JBMORS010000007.1:0-4210 GCA_049319925.1 Patescibacteria group bacterium
GTGGAATAAACTCTGTTGTTTTAGACTGCTGACTCTGATTTTGCGTGGTATTATAACTATCTGGGGGCATAACACAACCTAAGGTGGCTACCACATTGTTAACATAAGTCGCTTCGCAAGTAGCTGGACTGCAACAGTTAACATTACTGCAAGCCGCGCCCACTATACCCAACAAAGCATCCCATTCAGAAGCGGCTTTAAAACCTGGCGGCTGACAATTAATATTGGTATTAACTGCTGTAGCGTCAGCTGGCGTACTGTTAAAAGTATTATAACTGACACATTTATAAATTTTGGAACCTTGTCCAACATCTTTTTGGCAACAAACCTTTCCGGAAACTAAAGGATACTCACAACCAGAACAATCTACTGCGTTAGCCGAACCATAACCACAAACATTCTCCCGACAAGCGTTAGTAATAGGCGGTGTAAACCCTATTTCATAACCTTCTGCCTGACAAGCCTGAACAGCTTTAGCGGTCGGGTCCGACTGAGCCAAAACAAAAACCGGCCAACTAACCAACCAACTAGTTATTAAAATTAAATAAACAATTTTTTGTTTCATATTAATAACCAGCCAATAAATTGTTTAAATCCTCCTCAGTTAAAATGCCGCTATGAACCCGGCCGTTAATTATATAATAAGGAGTCCCATCTAATCCAACTGCCTGCCCCTCAGTCATATTTCTTTTAATAAGAGGCAAAGTTTCATTGCCGCTTAAACAAGTTAAAAATTTTGGCATATCTAGTTTTAAATCATTAGCCGTGGATTCATACAAAAAATCTCCCAAATTGGATTGAGCGGCAAACAATTTATCATGATATTCCCAAAATTTACCCTGAAGCGAAGCACACTGGGCGGCTTTAGCCGCCGGCAAAGATTGCTCGTGCTCTGCCAAAGGAAAATCTTTCCAAACCAAACTTACTCGATCTTTATTTTGTTCCACCCAGACTTTCAACAAACCGGCCATCTGGGCGCAATAAGAACAACTAAAATCACTAAATTGGACAATGGTTAATTTAGCGCCATTCCTTATACCTCTAACCGGATCGGCTGGAAAAATTATCACGTCTTGGGGGCTTTTAAACTCAACTTCATCAATTGGTGTTTGTAAAACCGGATTTATTATTTTGGACTGCTCTTTCAAATTAACAAAAATAACAACCATTAACCCTATGGCCAACAGACTAAACCAAAAACTGAATTTGCGAAGAAACATAAAATATTAGTTAAAACCTAAACCCTAAATCTTAAATTCTAAATAAATCCCAATTTAACCAATGACTAATTTTTAATTTTAAATTTTTATTGAATGTTTTAATTAAAAAATTTATAAATTGACTAAAAACTATAGATTAAAAATTTAAAATTATTATGATTTGGGTATTATTTAGACATTAGGATTTAAGATTTAAAATTTTATTAAATTGTTAAAACCCTCCATACAATATTTTCTAAATTATAAATTAATCCGTTAATTTAACGCTTCTTAGTTGTCTAGTACCAGAATCAGTAAAATAAAGCCAACGTCCATCTTTAGATATAGTTAAACTACCTACGCTAATGCCCTGACCTTGGTCGTTTATCGGGCTAGATAATAAAATAGTCGAACCAGTTTTTAAATCCACTTTCCAAATATCATCCGGCTGGCCAACGGCCAATTCCGGCACTAGTCCAGCCCCTTGCGGCATTTGCTGAGGAGCTGAACAATAAGCCGATTCCCCCACAATTGTACACTTATCAGCCCAAGTAGCTATATTAAGCTGGCGTTTACCCGTTCCCACATTATCCGTACTAGCATTAGTCAACCACAAAGTCGGCTTAAAATCTGTTTTATCACTGTAAACCGAATAAAGTAATTTTTGACCATCCGGAGTCCACTGAGCGTTAAAACCCCGTCCATCCACGTATAAACCCTTAAAATTTTCCTGATGAAAACCTATTAACAGTATCTGTTGACTAAAAGCCGTGTTGTCAGTGCCGGTAGCCGACAAAGCCACTACCTGATTATTAGGCGCCCACTCCACTTTAACCTTAGAAGCATTTTCACCCATAGGTTCCACGCCGGTTAAACCAGACCCATCACTATTAATGGTTACCACCCACCGATCATTAACACTGTCGGCTAGATACTTTCCGGCAATCTGACTGCTATCCGGCGAAAAAGAAAATTCCGTCATTTCTTTAGGTAAAGTGTATTGTTTTTTAGTTTTAAAATCATAAACAACATTAGCGCCGTCGGGAAACTCCAACACTGCCTTACCGCTATCCTGAGCCCAAGTAATATTTTGTACACTGCAATAATCTGTTTGATTTATAACCCGTTTAACACCACTGGCATCTATTTCGTAAAACTTACAATCCTGAGGATTATAATATCTAAGACGTCCAGAGGAAGTATCTGGTTTAACAGCCGGATCAGTCGTAACTAAAGGCGACGTCTCGACCGGACTAGTCTGACCAGGTGAAGTACCAATACCGCCCGGAGTTGTTGTGTCGGTGCCGGGTAAATTACCCGTTCCTGGCTCTACAGTCGTGCCAGTACCAGGGCCTGTTGTTGGAAAACCAGTCTGTCCACCCGGAGTTGTACCAGACGGCTGAACAGTTGGTCTTAACCACAAATATAAAAACCAACTGATTAAAATAACAGCTAAAATAACTAAACCTATTATCCAAAATCTTTTACTTTTTAAAAATTGCCACATAATTAATTTGTCCCCTGACAAACATACTCACGACTTATTAAATCCCAATTAGTCGTATTAGGAACAGCTTGCAAACCAGTAACTTGTTTAGAAATCGCCCGACAGCCCAAGTTACACCAATCATAAGCACAAGCTGCAAAATCCTTACCACCTAAAACCTCACCTGTAATATCAAATACTGGATTCCAAACATCAAAATCACCACAATCATCTTTAACGCTGCCATCTTCTGACCCCTGGCAATACAACCTTTGTGTTTCTTTAGCATATGGCTCACATTTACTAGTTCCTCCTGGATAATGAACCCACAAACAATCTATATATTCTGTACTATATCTTTTACAAATCTGATTATAAGCTCCTAAAGCATCAGCCTCACCACTACTTGTCCACAAGTCCTTTGTATCAATACCGTGTAATGATTCTATATTATCTTCTGTTATACTTCTACAAGCTTCTTGTTTAGTTAAACACTTATAATCAGCCGATAATCCTTGGCTGGAGGTATCCCCACTAGTACTTACTTTGTAACATCCTTTACCCTCTTCTGAACAAACACTACCAACACAATCTAGGCCATTAATCCTAGCCTGATCACCACAATAATAATGTTTATTCTTATCAGATGGGTCTGGATCAGGACACCAATTACCAGCGATTTCTGTTTTTATTTTATCAATATTCATACCTGTTAACTGTACCAATCTAGGGTTTATTAATTGCAAAAGTGAATATGAAATTAAGGCAATAATTAACCCCACTATAGCACTAATTATGGTAGAATTAGCATTTTTAATACTTTCAGCGCTACCAGCAGCAGCAATACGCTTAAAACCGCCCCACATTATCATAACCACAGCGGCTACAGCCAAAAAACCTATAAAAAATTTATAAAAAGCCGCCAAATATCCAGGAAATCCACCTTCCACTGTTTTACCTAGACCAGGAATACCTACCTGTAAACTAATAGGTGGTGTTTTTACAAAACAACGAGAAGTAGATTGACCAGCAAACGGTTCGCAGCTAGCAGAATTTAAACCACGACATTTATTACCATTACCACAATCGTCATCTTTATTGCATTCTTTTTTCTGGTCATTAGAACAAAATAAAGTATCAAAAATACCATCACTATCCTGACATTGTTGTTTAGTCCAACAAGGATTAAATTTAGATGTTGGATCTTTAGTGCCAACAACCTCAGTACAATTATTGTCACGATAAAATTGGCAAGTAACTTTAGTACAAACCTGCGTATGGTACCCGCCAGCTGGATTTTCACAAGTTAAACCCTGCAAACCAAAATTAGAAGGTTGGCAACTATTTATAGAAACTCCAGTCTGACATTCTTGATTATTTATTACAACCGTTGACTTGCCATTCGTGTTCTCTTTAAAACACTTACAAGAATCTGCCTTAGCCTGACCAATCAATAAAGCTCCCCAAAAAATAAAAAATGAGATCAATAAGAATAACTTCCAATATAAATTTTTATTTTTTAAAA
>JBMORS010000008.1:0-3981 GCA_049319925.1 Patescibacteria group bacterium
AACAAATGTTACAGCTATTATAAATGATAAATAACATCCTTTCTTTCTACCACTATGGGCCAATCTTTTTTCTTGGCTATACGATAAAGATTAATATTAGGATTAAAACAAATTGGCTTAGCCACTAAAGACAAAAAACTGGCGTCGTTTTCAGTGTCACCTACCCCAACCGAACCTGATAACGACAATCCCTTCTCGGCAATATAATTCTGCAAAACAGCCCGCTTATCGGTAATAGGTAAAAATTTTACCTTACCAGTATAGCGTTCGTCTTTAATTTCAAATTCCATGCCATAAACTTTATCAAACCGCCATATTCTATTAAATTCCCTGACTATTTCTATAGGTGATCCGGAAATCGCCAACAAATGATGGGTGGGGCGAAGTTTTTTTATTAAATCTCTGGTAAAAGTATAAACCCGGTTTTTTTGTTTACCGATTACTATTCTGGCCACATGCCGAACATCATCAGTAGACACGCCAGGAATTCTTTTTTCATAAGAATTAACTACACCCATTATATAATCTTCATAACTGCCACGCCTGTCTACCCAGGAAAAAAAATCTTTTTCTAGTTCCTTTTTTACAATCGGCGGAAAAACACCATACTTAACCAGCTCCATTATCAACTCCCGCTGTAAAGAAGAACGAAAAATAGTGCCGTCTATATCAAAAACCGCAACTTTATTCTTTTTTGTTTTTTTAATGTATTTAGATGCCATAAATTTTATATAATCTAAAAAACTTCAATCTTCAATAAAGAATCAAGATTCGCCTCCACCACTGACGGAGCGGATCGTGCTTCGTAATTCTATATTTTAAAACCAACCACCACTGCTGGAATCTGTCTGTGCTACCAAATAACGACCAGCGGCCGACCTAGTCATAACAAAATGTCTACCTTTATCATCTTTAAATTTAACACGATGTTCGTATTTGGCTTTTTTAAACAAAGTCTCAGCCTCCATGTCTATCCTGTCTAAATACCAAATACCATCTTCATCGCCTTCCACTTGTCTACCTAAAATTTCTCTCATAAATTTAGTGGCCAGCAACGGCTTTTTTGTTTAAATATCTTTTACGCTCTATGTATATTACTAAAATAGCCAATAACAACGCAGCTAATCCTAAACTGGTATACCAGGCCGCCACTTTATGGTACTGGAATAAATAAATTATGACTTCTAACACGAATTCCACTCCAAAAAATATGGCCACGCCGTTGGAAACTCGGTATAAAGCTGTTTGCCAGGTGCCTAACCGTCTTTTTCTAAAATAAAAAACCAAACCCAAAAAAATCAAAAATAACGGCAAACTTAAATAGCTGTGTAATAAAACTGTTTTAAAAGCGTAAGTTTCCCAAGGACAACTATCGCCGACGGATAATAAATATTTAGCTTGATTACAAACTTGATAATGGGGGTTATATAACCTGTTCAAATCGTATAGGCCTCTTTGTCCCAAACCTATCAAAGTTATAGCCAGCAAAATCGACAACAAAACAGAAGTTAAAGCCATTTGTTCCTTGTGCGGCTTGTTGGGCTTATGACTGCTTTGATCTATAGGTTGAAGTGGCGACATATAATTAACAACAAATAATATAGCTATATAATACTACAACGGCTATCTTTTGATAATAGGATTCAATCTATTCTTTGACAATCAGCCAAAGTGTACTCCCCCACCTTGGTTCTAAGCAAAGATAATAAAACAGCGCCGCAGCCTAGTCTATTGCCCAATTCATTAGCTAAACTTCTTATGTAAGTACCACTGGAACAACTGATGGATAAATCTATGGCTAAAAACTTTGTAACATCATCAGTTAGAATCTGTCGCCAAGCTGGTAATATTTTATCCTGTCTTAAATCGGTTTTTAGTTGGCTAAATTTATCAACCAACAAACTAGTAATCTCATCAGCTTGATAATAACAGTTGCCTAACCATTCAACTGACTTTAAACTAACTGTTTTTTGTGGAATAGTTATTTCTGCCAACCTATTGTGCAGTGCCCACCAAAATAATTTTTTACCTTTTACCTTATAGGAAGAAAAAGGTGGTAAACTGAATTTAAAATCACCGACCAAAGATTGAACCACTTGTTTAACCTGATTTAAATCTGGTAAAGGTCCTGACTTTTTAGGAAAACCCAAAACATCATAAGAGTCAGAAGTAAAACCAAATAAAACCCGAGCTTGATAAACCTTGTCCAGGGATTGATACTTAACCTGATCTTGCAAAGCTTCGTCTATTGCCACCAGCATAACTCCTTCAGCCATTGGATCCAAACGACCAGTATAAGTCATTTTTAAATTATTCCACTGCGGATGATTTTGCCGCCAAACATTTAAAGCCTGCAAAGAAGTATAACCCAAAGATTTATAAACCGGTACTATTTTATAAATCATATTAATTTGGGCTGGTAAAACCCTGTTTTTGACCACACCAAGGACAGTGCCAGTCTAATTTGTCTTTGGGACAATCGCCAATCGACCACCATTTACCACAAACTACGCAGGAAAAATGGGCTAAATTTTCCCAGCTTATTTTTCCTTTATCTGTTTTATTCATAAACAATTAAATTTCCTGCAAATTATAATGCTTGATTGATTGGCCTGATTCATCACTAAAAACAAACCGGCCATTGAATTTTTTGCCTTGAATTAACATAGGTAGCCAATATTTATCATCCACCCACATTTTATCATAAGGAATGTCTTTAAGCTTAAACCACTGACAAGTCATTTCTTGGCTGGCTTGGGGTTGACCAAAAAAACTCGTTATTTTAAAAACATGAACCAAAAATTTTTCTTGCGGAAAAATAAATTCAAGTTTACCCACTTTAATATAATCTTCTACAACTAAATCCACCTCCTCTTTAAACTCTCTAATTAGTGACTCCTCAATAGATTCGCCAGGTTCCACCTTGCCGCCATAACCGTTCCATTTTCCCTGACCAAATCCCCTCTTTTTTAAACCAAGTAAAACATTTTCGCCTTGAAAAATAAAGCCTAAAGTTAATTCCATAAAACTCTTTTTGAAATACTTACCTTAAGATAAATTTAATCCAAACTTAGTATCCATTTAAATTTTGACATTATAGTTTTCTTAAAAGTACCAGCTGGATACATATTTATAATAGACTTGGTTATAAAAGCAATATCTTTACTGATAACCGAAACCGGTTCCGAACTTTTTACCAAATACGGCAAGCCACTATATTCCACTTCTAATTCCGAAAGTACCGAACCAGGTGTAACGCAATAATCTAAAGATATATGATAACGTCTGTCAGATTTTACTTTTGAGACCCAAAAGGCTTTTCTGGCTCTAAAAAAATTATTAAACTTCTTAAGTTGTAAAGAATTCTTAACAAATAATTTTAATAAAGCCAAAGGGCTATTTTTTTGCACGGATAAATAGCCAGACCCCTTGCTCTCCTGTCTAATTACTATAGGCACATTCTGATAATAATCAACCTTTTGATTACTTTTTTTTACGGCTTGAATCCATTTACCCTTATACATTAATTTAATTTTTTCTTTATCTGGATTATTTTTACTTGCATAATACTCGGCAATATTGCCGGTTTCTAAAGTGTGAGTAAAATCCTTATTTAAAACAAAACCGGGCACATAGCCCTTGTTAAATTTAATTTTTATCATTCTTAATAAACTATCGGTTTTTTTATTATCCACCACTAACTTAGCTTCAATTTCCTTACCAGGTAACTCATTACGTAATTTAATTCCCTGGTTATCCACTATATATTTAGCCAACAAATCATAAGCATTATATTTTTTCGATATTACCGGCACGGCTCCAAATTTACTTATTATTTTATTAACCTCTTTATATTTTGTGTCATTTAAATAAAATAAGGGACACTTTATTTCTATCCGCAAGCCATCTTCTTTTCCTAATTTAATAACTTCTTTGGAGTCTTTTTTAAAATAATAATAAGACAAATCCTCATCAATAGTT
>JBMORS010000009.1:0-3953 GCA_049319925.1 Patescibacteria group bacterium
ATAATGCTCCGGAAGAAAAGGCCCGTGGTATTACTATTAATACCGCTCACGTTGAATATGAATCAGACGCCAGGCATTATGCTCACGTTGATTGTCCTGGTCACGCCGACTATGTAAAGAACATGATTACCGGCGCGGCTCAGATGGATGGCGCTATTTTAGTGGTATCAGCCGCTGATGGCCCGATGCCACAGACTCGCGAGCACATTTTGTTGGCTCGTCAGGTGGGCGTTCCTTATATTGTAGTTTTCTTGAATAAAGTCGACATGGTCGACGATAAAGATTTAGTTGATTTGGTAGAAGAAGAAGTCAGGGATTTGCTTAAAAAGTACGAATTCCCTGGTGATACCACTCCGATTGTGCGGGGCAGTGCTTTAAAGGCTTTGGAAGCGGCTCAGGCTGGTAAAGCTGATGATCCTTACATTCAATCTATTACGGAGTTGGTTAAGAAATTGGATGAATATATTCCCGAACCGACTCGTGAAACTGATAAGCCTTTCTTAATGCCGATTGAAGATATCTTCTCTATAGAAGGAAGAGGTACTGTGGTAACTGGTCGTATTGAACGTGGTATTTTGAAATTGAACGATGAAGTGGAAATAATTGGCTTACGCGATACTCAAAAAACAGTTATTACTGGTATTGAAATGTTTAATAAGCAATTAGATGAAGGCCGAGCCGGCGATAACGCTGGTTTGTTACTTCGCGGTTTGAAAAAAGATGATGTGGAACGCGGTCAGGTCTTGGCTAAGCCAGGTACAGTAACTCCACACACTGAATTTGAAGCTGAAATTTACGTTTTGACCAAAGAAGAGGGTGGTCGTCATACCCCATTTTTAAAGGGTTATAAGCCTCAGTTCTATATTAGAACTACTGATGTGACCGGCGAAGTTATTTTGCCGGCTGGTACAGAAATGGTTATGCCTGGCGACAAGCTTAAGATAAATGTTAAATTGATTTCCCCGGTGGCTTTAGAAGAGAAACAGCGCTTTGCTATTCGCGAAGGTGGTCGTACGGTTGGCGCCGGTGTGGTGTCATCTATTATTAAGTAATTTAAAATAGTTCATTCTAAAATAGAAGTTTAATTTACGGTATGGCAACTAACACGATGACGGAAAACAAGGTTAATAATCAGGCAAAAGAAGAGGAAGTTAAGTCTAGAGTTCGTATAAAAATTCGGGCTTATGATCATAAGATAATTGATCAGGCTGTACGGACAATTTTGGAAACTGCCCAACGGACAGGTGCTAGAATAGTCGGCCCCTTACCATTGCCTACAGAATTAACTCGCTATACCGTGAATAGTTCCAGTTTTGTCCACAAAAATGCCCGTGAGCAGTACGAGATGAGAGTGCATAAAAGATTGTTGGACATAATGGATCCCAATGCTAAAACTATCGACGCCTTGACCAACCTTAATTTACCAGCTGGCGTTGATGTAGAGATAAAAATGTAATATTTGGCCGCCCTTTAGCTTTTAGGCCTTGTGTATGGTGCCTCCTGTTGTTAAAACCGGCAAACCTGCAATCGCCAGCTAGCCAAAGAATAAAAAGGGCTTATAAGGAATTAATAAACAACTTAGAAATTAAAGTCATACTAGATAAAAATAATATTTATGAAACCGTTTACTTATTTAGGGAAAACCGGATTATTAAAGAGTTGTGTTATTAATCTAAAGATAAGTTAAACGGTTTTTCAGTACTTAAAGCATTTATGCCCGGTATCACTACTTCACTGCAGCAAATGCCGCCGGGAAATTAAAACTCAGTAATATATTTAATATGTTTGTTCATAAATCTAATAATTTGAAACTTGATTTGCTGCTTCAGGCGGCAAGTGAAGTTGTGATAACCGGGTATGTCTAAATTGATTCTAGCTCACAAACAGAATATGACTCGTCTGTTTTTGCCCGACGGTAAAGCTGTGGCTGTTACCAAGCTTAAGGCTGGGCCTTGTTGGGTTACCCAAATTAAAGATGAGACTAATGATGGATATAAAGCTGTTCAGTTAGGTTTTGGTCAAAAATCGAAATTAACTAAACCTTTGCAAGGTCACCTGAAACCGTCTGGTCAGACTTTACGTCATTTGCGTGAATTTGATGTACCCGCCGGTTTAACTTTAACAGTTGGACAGGTTTTTGATGTCAATCAATTTCAAACTGGTGATAAAGTTTCAGTAACAGCCAAGGCCAAAGGTAAAGGTTTTCAAGGTGTTGTTAAGCGCCATGGTTTCAGAGGACATCCAGCTAGCCACGGTCATAAAGACCAGGCTCGTATGCCAGGTTCAATCGGCGCCGGTGGTGTGCAGCACGTTCGCAAGGGTATGCGCATGGCCGGTCGGATGGGTAACCAACAGGTAACTGTTCATAATTTGGAAGTTATGGCCATTGATGTTGCTAATAATGAGTTATTGATTAAAGGTGCTGTGCCGGGTGCTTTAAGAGGTTTAGTATCAGTCGTATCTGAAAAATAATATGCCAGACTTAAAAGTTTCAGTATTAGATAATAAAGGTAAAACAGCTGGTGAAATAGTTTTACCAAAAGAACTTGAGGCTATAGTTATTAAGCCGCAGGTGGTTCATCAGGTGGCGGTAGCTTATCAAGCCAATCGTCGGTCTGACACAGCTCATACTAAAAATCGCAGTGAAGTTAGGGGTGGCGGTAAAAAACCTTGGAAACAAAAAGGTACTGGCCGGGCCAGACATGGTTCAATTAGGTCACCTTTGTGGGTAGGCGGCGGTGTTGTCTTTGGCCCCAGAAATGAGCGCGATCATAGCCAAAGCTTACCGACCAAATTAAAAGCCGTGGCTACAGCCATGGTAGTGAAAGATTATTTAGCTTCTCAGAAGGTTACTATTGTTAAGGACTGGCCTAAAGCTGATAAAACCAAAGTTTACGCGGCTTTCATAAAGGATTTATCTTTACCTAAGAGAAAAAATTTGTTTTTGTTGTCTGATAAGGAAAAAGATTTACGCCGTGGTTTTAATAATATCCCCAATCTTAATTTAATGTCAGTCAGGCAGTTTAATGTCTATGACGGTTTAAAGATGCCGCATTGGGTTATTTCAGAGACGGCTTTACAGGAATTATTGGCTCGTGTTTTAAAAGCAATTAAGTAATATTTATGGCTTTGTTAAAAAAGAAAAAATTAGTTAAAACTTATAGTCTGCCTAAAAAGATAAATCAGGCGCCGGCTATTTTGTTGTTGCCGCAAGTTTCGGAAAAAGCCGCTCGTTTACAAAGCCAAGGCCAGTATAGTTTTAGAGTTAAACCCGGGGTTGATAAAGTGACTGTTAAAAAAGTCATTGAATCTACTCACGGCGTTAGGGTGGTAGCGGTTAATGTTAAAAATTTGCCCCGCAAAACAGTTCGTCGCGGTAGGTATGTAGGCCAAACTAAAATAAGGCGCATTATGACTGTTCGCTTGGCGCCCGGCCAAACTTTAGCTACAACTAAATCTGTTTAGTTTTTAAGATATGCCAGTAAAGAATTACAAACCAACTACTCCAGGCAGGCGTCACGCCGGTGTTTTACTTAGTGAAGTTAGTCGACAGCAGCCGCTTAAAAAATTAACGCGGGGCAAAACATCCAAGGCTGGACGAAATTCACAAGGACGTATAACAGTACGTCATCGTGGCGGCGGTGCTAAGCGTTTGCTTAGGACTATAGATACTAAAAGGCAGCGTTATGATTTAGTGGCCAAAGTGGAAGCCATAGAATACGACCCAAATCGTACGGCTAATTTAGCTTTGTTAGTTTATCCCGATGGTACCAGAAGTTATATTCTGGCGCCGGCTGGTCTTAAAATGGGTGACAGAATAGTTTCGTCTAAGAATCAGGTGGAAATAAAAACTGGTAATCGTTTACCTTTAAAACATATTCCGGCAGGTGTACAAGTTCATGACATTGAGCTAGTGCCTGGTCAGGGTGGCGTCATGGTTAAATCAGCTGGCG
>JBMORS010000010.1:0-3941 GCA_049319925.1 Patescibacteria group bacterium
CGGACCATCCTGCTCAATTTTTTCTGAATCTACCCAAATAAGCTTAGGCTTAACGCCATTATACCAACCAGCGTGTTTAAGTGACTCAATTACTGAAACATAAACATCCGACAACACGTAATCACCGGTAGCAAAATATTTGCCCACCACGGCGATTGGTAGTTCTTGATGAACAATCTTAACCCGTTCCGCCAGACCCTGCCAATCATTAAGATCGTTCTTTTTAGGCTTAAGCCTAAAACGTTTTAAAATTTTATCAGCAAATTTTTGCTCGTCAAACTTTGTGGCTACATCGTAAACCGAATCCAAATCGGGGTTAGAAATAATATCCTCATCATCCATATTGCAAAACATAGCCAGCCGCTCTTTGCGCTTGCGATCCAACGGCTTTTCGGCTCGGGCCACCAAAAAATCAGGTTGAATGCCCATATTGTTCAAAATCCGAACGGAAGTCTGTACCGGCTTAGATTTCATTTCCCCCACCGTGGGTGGGGTCGGCAAATAAGCAATATGAATCTGCAACACACTATCTTTGCTTCTCAGTTTCATGATACGCGAAGATTCGTAATAAAAAACATTTTGGTACTCACCAGCTGTGCCGCCTAATTCTATTACCACAATATCAGCCCGTGACTTACGACCAGCCTCCTTAATCCGGCTGATAATTTCATCACATAAATGCGGTATAGCTTCCACATCTTCACCCTCGTAACCAAAAGACCTTTCTCGGTCAATAACAGTTTTATAAACTTGGCCCATAGTAATAAAATTATCACGCGACAAAGACTGCTCCAAAAACCGCTCATAAGTACCTATATCCTGATCAGTTTCCACACCATCATCACAAACAAACACTTCGCCGTGCTCAGTCGGACGAATGGTTCCAGCGTCGATATTTAAATAATTTTCGCACTTAACTGGACAGACCCGATAGCCCTTACTTTGTAAAAGCTTGGCAATGGAAGCGGCCGAAATCCCCTTACCCACCGACGACATTACCCCGCCTGATATAAAAATGTACTTAGTCTTGGGCATAAAAATTTTATAAAACTTCAATAATTATTTTAAGATTAACTAATTCTCCATCAGGCAGATTAACTTGTACCGTATGAGCGCCAACTGATTTTATATTATGACAACCGTCTACTTTAAATTTATCTAAATTAAAGCCGCCTGACTTGGCTATAGCCTGTTTAACTTGCTCAGGACTAACAGCCGCGTACAAAGTGCCGCTAGGTGAAGCTTTGGCCTTAAGGTTAACTACCATGCCCTGCAACTTCTGTTTTAAAGAATTGACCATTTTAACCTCAGCTTCGGCTTGCTTAGCTTGTTTGGCCTGATTAGCCGCCACCTGCTGCAAGGCCCGACCAGTAGCCGCCACGGCCAATTGTTTAGGAAACAAAAAATTCAAAGCAAAACCATCGCTAACTTGTTTAACTTGATCTTTCTGGCCGATATTAGGGACATTTTTTATAAAAATTACTTTCATAAATTGTATAATTTATTTTTGAATATAAAACTTCCGGTCATTATCTAAAGGTTGATTAGTAAAAATTATATTTTTAAAACTAGCCTGTTTTACACCTTGCCTAAGCCAGGCGTCAAAATTTTCTATCACTTCTGCCCTACCTTGAATTTCCAAACTAACTATTTGCGGATCATTTTCGTTCCTTACCCAACCAGTCAAGTTTAAACTATCCGCCAGCTGTTTAATCTGCCACCTTAAGCCTACGCCTTGCACCTTACCCAATAATTTATAGCGCCGTCTTATCATAAAGCGCCTTTCAATTATCTTGATAAAAACTGCAAAGCTCTGTCTAATTGAACATCTTTTTCTTCTTTAAGGTCCGCTTCGGTAAATTCCACTTTAATATCTGGTTCCAAACCATTTTTATCTATAGAACGTCCTTTAGGCGTGTACCACTTGGCCACCGTCAACTTAACAGCCGAACCATCGGGAAATTCTTCTAAATTCTGTACCGATCCTTTACCAAAAGTTTTTTGGCCGATAATAGTAGCCAAACCATAATCCTGCAAAGCGCCGGTTACAATTTCCGAAGCCGAAGCCGAACCTTCGTTTACCAAAACCACTGTCGGTATGTTGCCAAGCTCACCCAAACCAGTACTGCTATAATCCCGGGTCTGCTGACCAGGCGTTTTTTCCGACACAATAACGCCTTCTTTTATCCAATGACTGGCAATAGCCACGCCTTGATCCAAAAAACCGCCCGGATTATTACGCAAATCAAATATAATCGCTTGACTGCCTTGAGCTAACAATTTAACCCAAGCCTCCTTAAATAAAGTATCGCTGTTTTGAGAAAAATGAGCCAAACGAAGGTAAGCTACTTTAAGACCGCTCGGTGAAGTCTTTATTTCGCCCTGCACGATTTTTAAAACAATTTTATCACGGGTGATTTCCACTATTTTTGGCTCGTCAGCTGATTTAGGCAAAATCAACAACTTAACTGCCGTGCCACGCTCGCCTCGAATTAAACGAACCGCCTTATCTACCGCCATGCCAGTAGTATCAGTATTCTCTATGGCCAAAATACGATCACCTGGTTTAAGCCCGGCCCGTTCAGCTGGCGTGTCTGGCAAAGGCGCCACAATAACCAAATTTTGATCCTTGACGCCGATTTCCGCCCCAATACCTTCGAAGCTGCCTTCTAATTCACTGGCAAACTCTTTGGCTGTCTGCGGATCCATATAAACCGAATAAGGATCTTCTAACCCTTGAACCATACCAGCAATAGCGCCGTAAAAAAGTTTGGTGTCGCTAATGGAATGATTTATGTAATTATTATGCACATACTGCCAAACTTTCCAAAATAAAGAAAAGTCTATATCGCGGCTTAAATAGTCCGGCGCCGGTTGATTAATATTAGTTACTGTCCCGCTAAAAAAATCTTGATTGTTTTTTTTGTTAAAACCCAAGCCATAACCCAATAAAAAACCAACCAAAACAAAAACTACCACCAAGGTCGGTGGCAGAGGCCGCTTCAGGCGGCTAGTTAAATTATCCTTAAACAAAAAAGACGACAGTTGATTCATTTATTTATTAATTAAAGCCACAGCTAGTCTAGCATTTAAGAGCCTAAGGGTCAAAACTAAACCCGGGTCACCTTGGCCCCCAAGGCAGTTAAGCGTTCTACCAGGTTCTGATAGCCACGATCCACTATTTCCAAATCGTGAATCAGAGTTTCGCCTTCAGCTATTAAACCGGCGATTATTAAAGTAGCTCCGGCTCGTAAGTCAAACGACCTTATCTCCCGGCCATAAAGAGGTGTTGGGCCGTTTATAACCACCCGATGTGGGTCAGCTACTATAGCATTGGCTCCCATTTTAACCAGTTCAGCAATATGATTAAGCCGACCTTCATATAAAGGATCATGAATTAAAGAACTGCCGCCGGCTTGAGTAGCTAGTACGGAAAAAGGCGCCTGCAAATCAGTGGCAAAACCGGGATAAGGCATAGTCTGTAGTTTAAAAGGTTTTAGTTGCCGACTAGCCCGCACTGTTAAATTATTATCATCAACTGAAAAATCAACGCCAATCTCTTTAAGTTTATATAAAACAATACTAAGATGCTCGGGCACTATCGGGCCAATAGTTATGGCGCCGCGCCCAACCGCACCCAGCACCGCCCAGGTACCGGCTTCTATCATATCGGGAATAATAGTATGTTCGCCGCCGCCTAGTTGTTCAACGCCTTTAATGGTCAACAAATGACTGCCAATGCCAGTTATATCAGCGCCTAACTTATTTAAAAAATTACATAAATCCTGTACGTGCGGTTCAGCCGCCGCCAGTTCAATTACAGTAACACCTTTAGCCAACACAGCGGCCATAATAATATTTTCCGTAGCCGTAACTGAAAATTCCGGCAAAACTATGCGCGCGCATTGTAAAGATTTAGCCTGCAAAACGTAAGAATCATT
>JBMORS010000011.1:0-3905 GCA_049319925.1 Patescibacteria group bacterium
CTATTTTTGTCTGATTTACTTCATGAAATTCAGCGTTATTCATTTTTACTTTCTCCTTATTTTAGGGTTTGTTTGACCGCACTTTAACAAAGTTATATTAATCAGTCAATAATATAAATAAAAACGAGGTTGCCCATATATTATCAATGGGCAACCTCTTATAAAAATTTAATTAAACTCAACTCCGCAATATGTCATTATCGCTACAGTTGCTATGGAAAATACTATAAATGACATTATTGGAAATCCGCCGCGGCCGATAGATAATTTACGATAAAAATAATTACCAGAAATTATAATGGCGGACAATGAAAGATATAATAAATTACCAGACAACATCATAACTATAACAAGTGGCACAGTAACAAAACAAGAATCTTTCGCGTCATTATGCCACTGCAACCAAGAATAAAGCAATGTAATTATAGCTAAAGAAATTATAACTGTGGTATACATTTTGTATCTCCTCGCTCTGATTTAACCGCCAGAGGAACGGTTTTGTTTTTGATGATTATTTTTTAGATTTTCCTTACTAATCAGGAGAAGAATAAAGAAATATTTAAAGCCCAAGGGCAATATTTCAAGACTTATTATTCCTGGATGCAGGCAGTTATTACCGCCTGTATCCCTAGTATATTAAGCCTTCTCCCCTCCTTATTAGTAAGGAAAATTTTTTTCTCAACTAATTTTTAAAGATCAATCGACTTACTCTAAAACATTTTATAATACTCCCAAAACCTTACTTTGTCAATGGTTAAAGAACATAGGGTATTATAATTTGGCTAACAATAAAGACAAAAACCGCGGATAATATGTTCCACGGTTTTGTTATTTAAATTTTATTAAAATCTATTCCTTAAACTCTTCCAGCTTCAGGTTTATCTCCTTAGTCTCGCCTTTTTGATAAACTTTAAGCTTAATTGTTTCACCGGGCTGAAATTTGGACAAAGCTTTAACTAAAGAATTTTCCTGATTAATTTTTTGCCCATTAATTTCCAAAACAATATCGTTTTCCGTAAGGCCAGCTTTGTCAGCCGGACTACCCGGCACGACCGCTAAATCATTTCTATTCTGACCACGAATTATCAAAGCGCCATAATCCACCGGTAATTTATTAGCCTTAGCTAATTCTGGCGTCACGATAGTATATCTAATACCCAAATAAGGCCGAACGATTTTACCGTACTTGTTAAAACTGTCTATCATACGTTTGGCTTCGTTAATCGGTATGGCAAAACCAATTAACTGACCTTCCCGGCTAACTGCCGTATTCATGCCAATTACTTGTCCTAATAAATTAACCAACGGGCCGCCGGAATTTCCCGGATTAATGGCGGCATCGGTCTGAAAAACTCCTTCCAACTGCTCCGAAGAGCCTTGATTGTCACCGGCCACTACATTACGTCCTAATCCGGAAATTACACCCTTGGTCACTGTGTTACGATACTCACCCAAAGCATTACCAATAGCAATAACGGTTTCACCTATTTGCACATTATCTGAATCACCCAAAATAACCTGCGGCAAATCTTTGGCCTCTACCTGAACCAGAGCCATGTCATTAACAGTGTCGCGGGCTACCACCTTAGCTGATATTTTTTTTCCATCGTTAGTTAAAACAGTATAGTCGGCCTCGGTATCATCTACCACATGTCGGTTGGTTAAAATAAGTCCCTTAGCACTATCTATTACAAAACCCGTACCACCGCCAATTTCCTGCTTACCTTGTGGCTGCTGCGGTGTTGGCGATGGCTGACCCGGCTGATTAAAAAAGAAATTAAAAGGAAAGCCGAAATTAAAAAAATTATCAAACGGAAAAGGATTGGGGCCGGTTAAATTATATATCTTACTTAAATCTTTGCTGATGATAATACTAACCACGGCTGGCGATACTTTTTTTACCACGCCGGTGGTGGCTGATTCTTCCTGAACAACCGACTTATTTGTCTCTGATTGATCAACAACAACTGTCTGATTTAATGTCTGGCTTGATGGATTCAACTGTCTAACCAAACCGCCACCCCAAATGTTAATAGCCGCGCCGCCAATCGCCCCACCCAACAAAGCCACGAACAAAAAAATTATTGGTCGCCACCAACCAACCAATTTAACAGCTGACTGATTGGGTTTATTGTTAAAAGATTTTTTTACTATTTCATCTAAAAACATAGGCTATTTATTTTAATAATTTCATAAATTCTTCCAACTGCCCAGAATTTTGCAGTTGTTGATATTGTTTATAAAGCTCTGGACTAACATTAACTTTGTCAGCGGCTGGACCACCCTGAGCTGTTAAATCAAACAACGAACTATAAGTATTAAAAGCACCTTTTAAATAAGGCTGAATATACAAAAAACCCCAAACCAATGGTATGACCACTATTAATATTTTAATAAAGCTAAAAACTTGCCCCCAAAAAATATAGCGCTTTATCCGCTCGGTATCGCGGTAAATATCGCGAGCGTAACGCAAGTTTTCTTCTAATAATTCTTTTAATTCGCCGCCCTGAGGCTGATCTAAATCTAATCTCATAACCAAATATAATTAATAATCAACGGACTTTACTAATTATATTATTTTTAATCGATTAAATCAATCTTAATTTTTTTAATATTTTTTGCCACCAAGCCGTTTTGCTTTGATGATAATAAATAAGTCCGCCGGCTCCAGCCACCGCCATAAGCAACAAACCCCAGCCTAAATAATAATACCAATTACCAGTGGGTAAAATTTCAACAGTTAAACTAAAAGGTACTTTAACCCCGGAAGCGGCCTTAAAAGACCGAGTATCCAAAGGATAAGCTAAAATTGATAAATTGCTAACATAGCGACCGGTTTCAGTGGGTTTAACCAACACTTTAACTTTTTGCTGGCTTTTAGGATCCAGCCTTAATTCGGACGGCTGAAAAACAAACCAATCAGCATAATCATCAGCCGCAACAGTAAAAAGACCAGCTTCCCCAGATGGATTGCTAATTATTAATTCTGCTCCAGCCAAACCGTCGCCACTAGTTGTCAAAGTCAAACTGGTCGGACTTACGCCTATACCCATAGCCAAAACTTTTGGCGACCAGCTAAATAAAACCAAACAGACAAAAAATAAACTAAAATATTTACCAGTCATATTAATTAGCGGCTATGGCCCAAAACACCAACTGACCCTGTTTTTTACCGGCTGATGTTTGATAACCACTAGGCAAGACCAATTTGGTGGTTAACCCCAAAGCTGAATTGGCTGATAAATCAGCCTGCCACAAATGCCACAACTGGTCGGCTAGAAATAAATTATCTTTAAACACCTGGTCGCCACTAACGCTAGCTTCCATATGCATGGGCACTGAACTAACATTAGTCAAAGTAACCTGCTTTTGTACTGACTGACCTAAACCAAGTTCACCCAAAGACATAGCTGACGAGGAAATTGTAAAACTTAAAGTAGGGGTAGTCGGCGGCGGGGTAACAGCCTGCTGTTGAGGCGCTGTTATATCCACCTCCAAATTAATTGATTGATTAACACTGCTATTGCTACCCGAACCTGTAACCGTAATCGGTAAAACAGCTGATCTAATTAAACCCAGGCCTTCGCCATAAATATTCAATTGACCAGTGCCAACTGGAGTAATAACAGCCTGCCCGCTACTATTGGTAACAACCACATCACCAGCACCCTTAATATTAACATTGGGTTTTATTTGCCAAACAGAATTTTGCCAAGTTTGAGCCGTAATCGTAAAACTTTGCCCGACTGATAAACTGGTTTTATCGGCCATTAATCTAATCGGCTGGTCGGTAAAATTTCCGTAAAACCAAATTAAATCATCACCATTTTTAAGCTGGTAAGAAGCAGCCGCCACGGCTGGCTGCTGTAGGTTAACCAAATATAGCCAACCTTTAGTGCCCTGGG
>JBMORS010000012.1:0-3888 GCA_049319925.1 Patescibacteria group bacterium
AAGGTAAAACTTTGTGTACCGCTGGTTTTCCAAGGTGAAGAGCTGGGCGACCAGGTGCCGCAGGTGGGGGCTGTGGTGTCAATGTTCCAAGTCCAACTATCAGCCGTACCTGTACCGCTGGAGTTTAAAGGATAAACTGTCACCGTATGTGAACCGGCTGATAAACCACTTTTAAACCAAGTGGTATCAGACTGATTAACATCAAATGCCCCATCAAGATAAACTGAATAAGAGGTGGCATATGTTACAGCTGACCAACCAAAAATAGCTATTGTGCTATTAACCCAACTGGCTGGTTTTTGTGTAAAAGTTAACTGTCCTGGTACCGGAGAAGTAACCGTTACTGGAATGGAGGTAGAAGACGAGTGATTGGCATTATCTGTGGCACTGACACTAATAGAAAAATTGCCTGTAGAAGTGAATACATAAACTGCGCTGGCTGAAACAGAAGACGGCATAGTGGCAGATCTGGAACAATTACCACCACTTGGTATACCGTTACTGCCGCCAATAACACAACTTGAAGCTATGCCACTACTGCTAAAAGTAACATTACTAATCGGGTCCCCTTCTGGATCAGCCACTGTAGCGCTGACTGCGCAAGAAGAACCTTGAACGCAATTTACTGCCTGAGCTGAATAAGCCAGATACCAACCAAAAAACATTAGCCAAACAGCTAACAAAAAAACCCGCTCAACTTTTAAGTTAAAACGAGTGCTTAAATTTGTCGTCTTATCCATATAATGTTTGTTTTAGCGGTTAAACAGCCTAACAGCTGTAATAATAATGACAATTTATGCCTTATTACAACTATAAGTATACCATACTTTTTGACTTTTGGCAAACCAAAAAATAACCCTTAAAGTAATAAAATATTAAGTTTTTGTCAATGGTTAATTTTCTTTTACCAAAGCTAGTAATTGCTTCTCAGGCGCAGCATGGCCAGCTTCATCTTTAACCAAAACACTAAAAATTACCTGGCCGGGCTTATCAAAAATAATAGACGGAGCTATTACCTCGCCTGAAGCCGCCTCCATTGGCTTAAGTAAACTTTTCTTATCAGGCAAAGAATAAAATTCATAGATTAAATTATCCCCTTCCGGATCAACTGCTTTTATTTTAACCGAACAAGGATTACCGACTAAACAAGTTTCACTCAAAGACACCGGCTCTTGACTTGGCTGAACCGTCTCAATATTATTGGCTAAACCGACGTAAGAATCGGCTGGCCATAATTTATTTGCCTCCGCCCCCCAAAACAGCCAAATAAGTAAGGCGCTTAAAAATAAAACCAAACCAATTATAATCAGATTAAGCCAACGGCTAAATCCGCTTGGTTTTGAAAAAATACCCCTCTTGGTCATAAGCGTTAGTGGCTAATTAAAAACCCTAACAATAATAGTTTTATTATAACACAAAAAGTCCTTGAATTAAACTAGGACGCTAGACGTCGGTTATTTTTGCTTTTTATTTCTGTTTTTTACAAATGCGAAAAAATCAGAAAGAAAAACAAAATAAGCAAAACAAATTCCGTATATTACAAATATCTGGCGGGTAAAAATCTCCAGGTAAGGGTAAATCCCCGCCAGTTTATTTTTTATAAAATATACTTAGCTCTACAACACCCTTTTGCCATGGCAAAAGGGTGTTGTAATAAAAATTAAAATGACTTTACTGGTTAAAGGTAGCGGGAGTCGAACTTTACTGACATTTATCCTAGTGGTCGGGGTGGCGGGATTCGCCAACTGGCGAAGAACCCGCTGTCACACCCTCCAGGGTGGATAGTGCTATTACATAATAATGGTCGGGGTAGTGGGAGTCGAACCCACCGTCACACCCACCCCAAGGGTGCATGTTGCCGCTACACTATACCCCGACCATTATTATGTATGTAACTTGCCTATGTTTAACCACCCGCTAATCCTACACTCGCTCGGATTAGCCCCGCGGGTGCAATCATTATCTTTTTAAAATGATCTTCTTAATTTGTGAAGCAAAACTTCTATTAGTACACCACACCCCGACCGCTAAAGTCATACGTCTACAAATCAGCCACTACTATAACAACTTTTTTAACAAATTAAAAGCCCTAACCTTGGCTTAATGCTAATCGAGTTCCTGTAAATAACAGGTGAGCCAGCTTTAAAGTTAATAGGTTTAGATTGGCCATTAATATTAACCAACCTTGACCTTTTATCAACCAAAGCTTGAAGCTGCTGGATATGCGCCAGAGTTAATAGCCAAAGCTGTTAACTACTAAACGCTTCCAAAACCAAAGGTTTGTAGAGCTCGATTAAGTCATTAAGCCTGTTGTTATAGGGCTAATTTAATCATAGCGCAAAAAATCGCTTTTGTCAATCCAAATTTTATTGTTTTTTGCCTAATATTAGCCAAAAAGTTATCCACTTTAGCTGATGCTAGCTAAAAAATAAAGAGGCGTTTTTAAGCGCCTCTACGGATTATTTTTAATTAATTTTTTTCATTTATTTTTTTGAATTTTTCCCAATCCTCTGGATTGGCATTGGCAACGGTTTCAAGCAATTCTTTCATAGCCTTTACCACATCACTACCCGGATTACTTTTAGCATAAGCTACTTTATTAGCAGCCTTACCCAAATCAATTAAATTTATTTTATTTTTGTTTTTTTCTGCCATAATTATCCCCCTAACAATAAATTCCATTAGAAACAAAAAAACTGTTATCTTTTGTGCTAATAATTGGTTCCTCTTTAACTATTACTTTTTGGTTGCAGATTTTTTTATAACTAACTAAATATTTATTATGCAAAAACTTTATTTTTTTAATACCAGCTACTACCGCTGGAGTTTTTCCATAACTAGAGCCATTTATTTCTTTAAGCAAAAACATAAATGAACCCAATAAAATCTTGATTGATTTTTGGGGGCAATAATAATTGCCTTGCCAGCTAAAGTAATCAGGCTGCAAACGAGGCTCTCCTGGCCAATCCAAATCTAAACCAAAACTTTTACCGCGATAATAAGATTTTTTTAACAGACGAAAAATTCTTAAATATACGTGATAATGGTTAATCGTAAAATTAACCTGATTTTTCAAAAAATAGTGGCGAATACTCTCTTCCAAAAAAGAAAACCTTTGATAAAGAAACACGGCATAAATCTGCTTTTCTTCCAAAGATAAATTCTTTACAAAATTGTTGGTTTTTACTGGTTTAAAATTAAACATAGCTTCCTCCTAAATTGATTTTGGTTTGTGTTTATTTTATTGATTTTTGTTTATGATTTGTCATTCTTAATCAATTCCGGTTTATTTAAACATCTGAATATAGTTTAATTCCGAAACTGACAAGGAATGACAAATATTTTTTAAATAACTAAAAACGCCTTCTGGTATTTAGTATTCCCAGAAGGCGTTTGATTTTGTTTCTAAAGGTATTTTATGACCATACAGAAACAACGCTCACCTGCCGGGAGAGTTTAAACCAGAACCAAGAACGATAAGCGATGCTGTATGTATTCATAATTAAAATTAGTATAACAGGCCGACAATTATTGTCAAATTATAAAAATTATCAATAAACAATCAAAGCAAATTCTTCCATACTCGCAATCACGGAAGAATTTGCCGATTCTAAATAATAATAAAACCCGGTCAGCTATTATTGTACGCTGAACCGGGTGTAGTACGTTTTCCTTTGTAAGGAAAAATTAAAAATTATTTTATTGAGACAAACCTAAAATTAAATTTGGATCATCGGCTATTGGAAAGCTGGGCAAAAAACTTTTAACTCCAGCTTGTCCAAAAACAGCTATAATATCCCCTT
Organism: Patescibacteria group bacterium; assembly: GCA_049319925.1. Taxonomy (GTDB): domain Bacteria; phylum Patescibacteriota; class Patescibacteriia; order Veblenbacterales; family UBA10138; genus JAHITT01. Next base: position 3,804 of record JBMORS010000012.1, read on the forward strand.
CCTCATCAAGCGATATTTTACCTAATCTTATCTTTTTAAGAATTTCTTTATAATTTGGCACCTGACGACAAGCGTCTATATAACT
>JBMORS010000013.1:0-3887 GCA_049319925.1 Patescibacteria group bacterium
GCTTTTGGGGGAGGCAACCGGCAGTTTATTAACTAATTTAACCATATGTTTTAAATATGATAATTTTAATTGAGTGTAAGAGATATTATACTCAGTTTATCATATCATTAATAATAAGGCAAATTAAACCTTAATCTTATAAACAATCCTCTAAACCAACACATAAACAAGTATCTAAATTAAAGCTATCTACACAGCTTAAATATAAATGCTTTATACAATCACTAATTTAATTCTTTAATCGTACTAATATTTGTACCTGCCGCCTTTAAACTAAACCCTGATTACATAGTCTGATTAACATAATCAAGGGCTTAGGAGTCTGGCCTTATTACCTGACACTATAGACTCTAAATATAAATTTTATATTAACCCAACCACAACAAATAAATAACCTAAAGACTGTTGTTACAATTTCATTAATTTTATCACTACCCTGTTTTATTATTATTTTTACAACACTTTTTACTAAGGCAAATAAAGCTGCTTATATTATCTAATCTAACTAACGGCATTTAAATTGATTTAATTAAGTGTCGCAAAATATATAACTAATTAATTTCCCATCTTCTAAACTACTAACAACTATATCAGCCTCTTTAAAATCTTGCCCCAAAGTATACTGATTAGGCACAGCCGCAGCTAAACAACCAGCAGCCTTAGCTGACTTTATCCCATTTACTGAATCCTCTAACACTAAACATAAATCCGCTTTCTGGCCAGCCAATTTAACGGCTTTTTGATATATTTCCGGGTGGGGCTTGCCAAAGGCAACATCTTCGCTAGTTATATAACCAGTAAAATAATCCTGCAAGCTAAATTTGCGAAAAATTAAATCAACCCACTTTTTTTCTGACGCCGTAGCTAAAATTAAATTTAACCCTTCTTTCTTAGCCTGATCAAGCAAGGTCATTAAACCTGGCATTGGTTTTAATATATCATCAGCTAACAAGTATTTTTCATAAGTTTGCCTGGCTTCATCAACTAAAACTGACACTTCATCTGGCAATTGATAATAATTCTTAAAGTAAGACCAAACTTCATTCAGCCTTAAACCCATAACTCGCCGTTTCAGTTCCAAATTAAACTCACAACCCCTCTTACCCAAAACCTCCTGGCCGACTCGGGAATAAACTGTTTCCGTATCAAACATCAAACCATCCATATCAAATAACAAAGTTGTGACGCGATTAGACATTTTATTTTAGTTTAAAAAATAATCTGGACCCGAAACGCACGTCAACATAAAGTAAGTTGGCGACATCGTTTTTAATTTTTTCCGATAACAGGCGTTTTAAAGCGTTAATCTGAGTCAAAGCATCCTCTCTGACCGACACATAAACATACCAACCCTCGCCAGTATAGGCCTGAATAGTTGGCAAACTAGAAGGTTCCATTAAAATATAATTCAAATCAACCTTGGTTAAATTTTCTTGCCAAAACTTATAAAAATTATTAATAAAAGATATACCAGCCTCATCAATCACCTGATCGCCTAACTTTAGTTCTCTATCCCCTGCTTCTTTAACTAAGACAAAATTTGCCTGATCAGAAGTTTGCGCTTCTTTTAACTCTTGGATAATAATACCCCTTTGATCAACTGCATAAATTTTATCTTGGCTCTGCCAACGGGCCGAAATTAAAGTTTGTCGGAAATTAAGCTTTATAACATTTGGCCAGTGTTTTTCAAAAAACAAATCCTGACTATAAAACTCTCGACCTACTATATTGCGCGCTTCGTTGGTGTCAAAAAAAATGATATTTGATTTAGGCCATAACAACCAACGGCGACCAGCCATAGCCTCGTTTAACAAAGTTTTAATTCTACCACTAGTTTCTGTTGAAGCCGCGCCATTTATAATTACATTTTTTATAGAAAATACAGGCAAATGAATTGCTATACCAACCAATAACAAAGGTACAATCAACAACCAGTAATATATTCGACGACGCCAAAATGGCTTAGCCTGAGTCTGATAGGCCTTAAACAACCGACGATTAACATCGGGAATTTCATGCTTAACGCGGGCATAATCATGTCCGCGTCTAGATTTGGCTTTAGTTTTTGGTTTAAACTGTTTTATTGATACCATTTTTTAACCGGTTTATAAGAAGTCTGTAAAACTTTTTTACTGCGGTAATTGTCTAAGGCTAATTTAATAAGACGATCCAATAACTTTGGATAAGTCAATCCACTTACCTGCCAAAGCTTGGGATACATACTAATACTGGTAAAACCAGGCATAGTATTGACTTCATTTAAATAAACCTTATTACTCCGACTAGACACCAAAAAATCTACCCTAGCTAAACCACTTAAAGATAAAACTTTAAAAGCCCGCACAGCTAATGATTGTATAACTTCTGTGATTCTGGATGATAATGGTGCCGGTATTACTAACTTTGATTGACCATCAACATACTTAGCATCATAATCATAAAACTCATTACTAGAAATAACTTGGCCCAAAGCTGAGGCTTTTGGCTGATCATTACCTAAAACCGCACATTCAATCTCTAAGGGATAAGGTACTGCCTTTTCTACCAAAAGACGATTATCATATTTTAACGCCAGCTTAATACCATTTTTAAGCTCCTGATCGTTCTTTACCTTACTAATACCAACCGAAGAACCCGAATTAGAAGGTTTAACAAACAAAGGATAACCTAACTTTCGACTGTCCTTTAAACATTTGGCTTGATTTTTCTTGTACTCATAAACCGTAAAATAGGTAAAGGGTACTGATGGCAATCCGGCTTCCAAACAAACTAATTTTTGTATTATCTTATCCATCCCCACGGCCGAACCTAAAACACCACAACCAACATAAGGCAAGTCGGCCATTTCCAATAATCCTTGTAAAGTGCCATCTTCTCCAAAAGTGCCGTGTAAAACAGGAAACAATACATCTAAATCGGCTAAAGTTTGCCTAGGTTGATTGACGGAAATTAATCTTCGTTCATTTGGTTCTGGCAATAACGAGGCTCTTAATTTCGACGGCAACTCTTTACCAGAACTTAGCATCTTAATTGCCTGATCACCTAAAAACCACTGCCCCGCTTTAGTTATGCCAATGGGTATAATTTCGTATTTATTCTTGTCTAAATGCTTAATAACTGAGGCCGCCGACACCAAGGAGACTTCATGTTCAGCCGACCGTCCACCAAACAAAACACCTACTTTTATTTTTTTAGACTTAGACATAGAATTATTTAACCAACTGCCTGGGCAACAAAGGATTAATAGCTGTCACAGCTTCATAATTTATAGTACCAGATTTATCTGCTATTTGCTCGGCAGTTATTTCTATTTTACCCTGGCGGCCCAACAAAACCACTTCATCGCCCACCTTAACCTTGGATAATCCAGTCACGTCAACCATAGTTATATTCATACAAACCCTACCCATAACCGGACAAAGCCGATTATTTATAATAACTTGTCCCTTATTAGATAAAGACCGCCGATAACCGTCCCAATAACCTACTGGTAAAACTGCCATAGTAGTAGCTTTTTTTGTGGTATAGGTGCGCCCATAGCCAACCGTAACGCCTTTAGGTAATCGTTGTAATTGAATAATAAAAGTTTTCCAGGTTAAAGCCGGCCGTAAAATAAATTTAGGTTTCAATTCATTAACCATTAGTTTATTGTCTGGCGATGGCCATAAACCATAATAACCTATACCTAAGCGGGCCAAATCATAATGAGACGATTTAATATTATTTAAAGCTGCTGTGCAAGCAATATGTCTATAATATTTAGCCGGCAACCATTTATCAGCCTTTTCCAAAAATACAGAAAAATTTCCTAATTGCTGCAATAAAAATCCGGGCTGTTTAGATTCGGCTGTAGCCAAATGCGAAGCTACGCCTTCTAATTTTAACCA
>JBMORS010000014.1:0-3853 GCA_049319925.1 Patescibacteria group bacterium
AAAGGTAGCCAAGGCCTCACCTTCCACTTCGTCAGCTATTATTACCAATTCTTTTTTGCCAGTTTGGGCTACTTTTTCCAAAAGAGGCAAAATTTCCTGCACGGCGGCAATTTTTTTATCAGTTACTAGTATGTAAGGATCTTCGTAAACAGCTTCCATTCGGTCAGTATTAGTCACCATATAAGGCGACACATAACCTTTGTCTATCTGCATACCCTCTACCACCTCTTTTTCTATGGTTAAACCTTGAGATTCTTCCACAGTAATTACGCCATCCTTACCAACTTTATCCATAGCTTCGGCAATTACCTTGCCAACTTCTTCATCATTGGCTGAAATAGCCGCCACCTGAGCAATTTCCTCTTTACTATTAACCGGCTTAGACTGCTTTTTTAAAGCAGCTACTACTGCGGCTACCCCTTTTTCTATGCCATGACGCAAAGCTTGCGGATTGGCACCGGCAGCCAAATTTTTAAAACCTTCTTGAATTAAAGCTTGAGCCAATACTGTAGCCGTGGTAGTACCGTCGCCGGCTACATCATTAGTTTTGGAAGCGACTTCCTGTAACAACTGAGCGCCAATATTTTCAAACTTGTCTTCCAATTCAATTTCTTTGGCAATAGTTACACCGTCATTAGTAACGGTTGGCGAACCAAAACCTTTGTCTAAAATTACGTTACGACCCCTGGGCCCCAAAGAAACCTTAACGGCATTAGCTAGTTTATCCACACCGCGCTTTAAAGCGGCCCTGGCCTGTTCGTTAAAAAGAATTTGTTTAGCCATAATAAATAGAATATATAATTAAGAATTATGAATCAAAAAGTTACTCAACAATAGCAATCACATCAGATTGCTGCAAAGTGCCGAATTCTTCTTCGTCTATTTTAAATTCGTCTAAAGCGTATTTTTTAAATAAAATCTTATCGCCCACTTTTATTTCCATAGCGGCCCGACTACCACTATCTAATAACTTACCGGGACCGACAGCTGTAACCTCGCCGGTTTCCTGTTTTTCTTTATCCACCGTATCTGGCAAAACTATGCCGGATTTAGTGGTTTTATCCTCCTTGGTAATTTTAACGACCAAATGGTCGCCTAAAGGCTTTAACTTCATAAAATATTTGTTAATTATTATTAATTTAGATTTAATTAGCACTCTACATTATAGAGTGCTAATAGCATTTTAGCAAGCTTTTTAAAGGTGTCAAGCCTATCCTCTTAAAATATCAATCTCTGTTTTAGAATCCTCAATATTGGCCAAAATTATCAATAACCACCACAACAAAAACATAGATGCCGATGTCCACCAATAGTGGTCAACTAGACCGGTTATTATAATAGGCAAAGATAATAATTTAATAAAAATTGATTTAACTGATAACCAACTAAGAACCCAAATAACTAACCATAAAACCAAACCTATAAAACCGATCTCCGTCAAAATGAGCAGCCACAAATTGTGAACCGGTTGATATTTATAAATTTTAAGTCCGGGTTGGTATTGCTGAAGCTTGACCGTATAATTTCCCAAACCTACTCCTTGAAACCAAGAATCATGCAATATCGTACGGCTATCACCAATACTACCAACTCTCTCTTCCACTGATTGCTGCTCCAGGCGACTGCCGCCTAATAAGCGGCCAACGGTCGGCTGCCAATTAACTACACCTAAAACCACAAAAACCAAAGCCGCTGTTAAGCCTAATTTACTTAGTATCTTTCGATCCATTTTTATAAACGACCACCAAGCAATCAAACTTATGAACCAAGCCAGCCAAGCGCCCCGTGAAAAAGTAAAAAATAATCCTCCCAGCTGTATAACATAAAACGCTAACAATCCAAGTCTTAATTTAAAGTATTCAGCCTTGTAAAAATTGTTAATTAATAAATAAACGGTAAATAATAAAGTCATTACCAATAAACCGCCCAGCACATTAGGGTGAACCTGACCGGCATAAGCCCTAAGCCAACGGCCGGTGGAGGCCAAAACTACCGAACTACCCGGTTGAAACAAAGGATGTTCAGCCACACCTAACCATTTGCTGGCCCAAGTAGTCTGATAGGCAAATTGGCCAATAGCCCAAACAGCTTGAACAATACCGGCTGCCATCAGGCTTAAACTAATTTTTTCCAAATTGGGCTTAATGGACCATACTATCAACCAAAGTAATCCTACTTCCAATAGTCTAGCTACCCAAAACCAAATTAAAAGTTTATCATGGGCCCAAAATAAGGAAGTAAGGGTAAAGAATAAAAGCAAAAAGTAATAAAAAAATGGCTGTGAAAAAATTCTAATTTTTATCCGCCAGTTGGTGGACGGAAATTTTAAATTTTTAATTTTTAAACAAATTACCGGTAAGCAGACTACCAGTAAAAATACCAATAATATATCCCAGCCGTATAAACTGACACGACCATATTCCCAAACCTCACCATTAATAACTGAATCGCGAATTATCCACCTAGTTTGCCAGGGCAATAAAAACAGCAATAAATAAAAAAGATATTTCCTTATTTTTGTTATGGTAACAGTCATATATTAATTATCCTTGATATTTATTTACTTGACAAACTAACCCCACAGGATTAAGTTCAGGGCATAAAATAAACCAGCCGGAGGAAAAATGAATAGTTTAAAAAATTATTTAGAAGTCCTAAGCGCTTCTATTAAATCGCTGTGGTTTATTCTGTTGGTTATTCTTATGGCCTTTCTGTCAATTAACTTTACTGTTGGTCTAATAATTATAACTTCTCCATTTATAATTGCCCTGCGATTAAACCAAAAATATCACTAAATAAAATAAGCAGTCAAAACTTTTATTATTAAGTCTTGACTGCTGTTTTATTTGTTTAATTTTTATTAATTGGGTTGCAAGGGCAATGGTGGTGTCGATACGTTAGGGCCACGCGCTATAGGCGGATCAAGGTATAAAAGATTTACCCCTTTTATTTGAATACCCGTACCAGATAAATAACTGTTTAAATATTGTTTATAATAATATTCCACCGAAACAATCTTCGGGTCCTCATAAGGCTGCCAGTTTTTAATTGAACTAATAGCCCTAGCAAACAAGGTATCTAAACTATAGTCACCCTCCTTGTTAAGATTGCTAATAATCAGACGCTGACACTCTTTGGCCAATAATTTTTCATCATCATAATCGTACACTACTTCCATACCTGCATAAGAATGAGTAATATATTTACCAAATTCCTCAGGAATATTAATAGCATAATTTAAAATCTTTGGCCCATAAGTAAACCGCAACGAACTTAGATTAGTAACTACATCATAATCAACCAGAGTTATTACTTTACCTTTTTCGTATAAAAAAGCCTTTTTCTGCTGGTTAGCTGTTATTATGCCTAAATTAATATAAGCGTAGGTAGCAACTTCCAATATAAGAACAGTTAAACCGGATAAAATAATTAGTACTTCTTTTCCGGTAATCCATTTTTTAAAAATACTTTTAAATAAAAAATAGATTACGACAAATAGAACAATAGATATAACTAAGGCCAATAATATAAATTGACCTAAAGAATAATAACTTTCCATCACTTCCTCCGTTGTTAATGAATGTTTTTTATTTTATTTGATTATTTTTATTTATTTTGAATCAAACTACCTTAACAAAATACTATCTATATGTCAATAACAAAACTCCTTTTACCCCTTCGTGCGAAGAGGTAAAAGGATAATATAAATAAATTAAATTACAAAACTTTTTTAAGCCACTGGCCAGTGTAGCTATTTTTAATTTTAGCCACTTCTCTAGGCGTACCTTGGGCTACCAATTGCCCACCCTGATCGCCGCCTTCGGGACCCAAATCCACCACCCAATCGGCTGAT
>JBMORS010000015.1:0-3703 GCA_049319925.1 Patescibacteria group bacterium
AGGGCGATGGTTCAGCTGAACATTTTAATAAACCTAAAGAAATGGATTTAGAAGATGCTTTGGAATATATTGGCGATGATGAACTGGTGGAAATAACTCCGCAAAACATAAGACTACGCAAAAAAATTCTGGACGAAGTAGAAGCTAGGCGCAAAGAACTGGGTATTAAATAATACTTATTATTAGATTTACTCAACCCCTCCCAAATAAACCCCTCCCCGCTTACGACTAGGGAGGGGGTTTTAATTTTAAACTATTTTGATTGCAGTCAACCAACAAACTGATTTAAAAAATACTCACTCAAAACTTTGTTTTTATCTCGTCCATTATTGTTATTCAAAACCGCCTGCCAATCACCGGCGGTTTTATAATTTTCAGCTACCTCTATAACTTGTTCCTGAGACAAACGATTAATATTCAAAGCGCCTTTAGTTAAAACATCAGAAGATAATCCAGCAAAATCAGGTAGACACTCCTTAACCAACTGTCTAGACTGGTCCGGGTCGGTGTAAAAAGAATAAACCATAGCTTCTTTAGGTAGCTGTTGTAAAAAAAATCTAAAACCACTTTTAAACTCGGGGTGCTGTATATTGGTTTCACCACCGCCAGAAGGAAATATCATCACTGCTCCACCGTCTTTAACATAATCATTAACGTCTCGCAGAACCGGTTTCAAATCCGCTAAATTTCTGGAATTGGGTACAAAATACTTTTCACCGAACTGTTTAGTAAAATGTTCATACAAATGATGTGTGACCATAAACTTAACGTCTGACCTGTCTAAAACATTCAAAATAGCCGGAATCTCAATATAACCGGGATGATTGCCTATAATTAACCCCGGCTCAGTTTGCAATTTTTGACGCATAACAGCAAAAGCTGAATCATGCTCCTTAGTATAATCAATCCGCACATTAACCGCCTCCAGCATATAATTTCCAACACCTTTAAATCCTTTTTTATCAAATTCTTCCTTAAACTTTGGTAAATTAATAGCCGATTTTTCCACGGTTCTTATAAGACTGTCCTTAAAAAATTTTAAAGATTCTAGCGACATAATTTTAATTACTAACTAAATTCCTGGCCCAATTTTTCCAAGAAGAATTATCCTGACTGCCTTGTTCCCAACGATGCCAAAACTGCTCGGGTGTTACAATATCAAAATCATCAAAATTTCTCAAATCCAGCAAATGTCTATCCTCGGTTATTAAAAAATTAGCCCGGCCACCAATGGCCGCTTGTAGTAATTTAATATCTTCCTTGTCTTCTATAACTACCTCTAACCGAGCCGGTTCTACCCGCTTGGCCATAATTAAAAAATCTTGTATAGCGGCTTTTAATTTTTCATCCTTAACCAATCTGGTAACCAGCAACTGATTTTCACGCCAAACTTGGCTGGTAATTACCGCTTCTATCGCGCCCCGTAAAATCAAATCCAAAATTCTCTTGGGATAACTAAATTCGCCTTTATTGGCATTTATTAAGACATTAGTGTCCAAAACCACTTTTAACATAAACTAAGTATAAAACCGATAATCAAACTTGCCAAATAGACTAAATAAGGTAAAGTACATAAAGTTAGCTTAAATCTCAAAATTCAAAAGTCAAAACCATCCACCCTCCGTAGCACGATTATAATTTATGATTAATTGTCAGTGGTAAATCAATAAATGATTAATAAACAATTGTTTCTATTACTGCGGAGGACGGGCAATTTAAACCTAAAAGCTTTAAATTTGACTACTTTAGCAAACACCCCACTCCGCCAGTTGGCAGACGCAGGATAAAAGCAAAGATTTTAGATATGGTTTTGAGATTTAACTTTTAACTTTTGACTTTTTTATTTTATGTCTTTCCAAGTTGGAATTGTCGGCCTACCCAATGTGGGTAAATCAACCCTATTCAAAGCCTTAACCCGAAAAAGTGTTACTATAGAAAATTATCCCTTCGCTACTATCGATCCCAATGTTGGCATAGTGGAAGTGCCGGATAAAAGGCTTAACAAACTAACCGAACTTTCTAAATCGGACAAAACTGTGCCGACCACGATTGAATTCGTAGATATAGCCGGCTTAGTCAAAAACGCCCATCAAGGCGAAGGTTTAGGCAATCAATTTTTAGCTAACATCCGCGAAGTAGATGCTATTGTCCAAGTGGTCAGAGATTTTAAAGATACTAATATTATCCACGTTCACAATGAAGTTAATCCGGAATCCGACGCGGCGGTTATAAATTTAGAATTGGTTATGGCAGATTTATCAACTGTAGAAAAAAGACTGTCTGCCTTAAAACCAAAACTTAAAACCGGTGCCGACAAAACCGTACAAAAACAAATTGACAGCTTGGACAAATTTGCCAACCACTTAAAAACTGGCCAATCCATCAGGACTTTGAATCTAAACGATAGTGATCTGGCTATGTTAAAAGAACTACCCTTGCTGTCAGCCAAACCACTACTTTATGTAATTAACGTAGATGAAGGGCTAACAGAAATACCTAATGACTTAAAACTAGAACCAGCCATTGCCGTATCCGCTAAACTAGAGGCCGAACTGGCTGACCTGCCTCCTGACGAAGCTGCTAGTTTAATGTCTGAATTGGGTTTAAAACAAACCGGTCTAGATAAACTTATTACAGCCAGTTATAAACTACTTAATCTAATAACCTTTTTTACTTCGGGGCCCATGGAATCAAAAGCCTGGGCTATTAGCCAAGGTTATAAAGCCCCTCAAGCCGCCGGCGTTATTCATACCGATTTTGAACGTGGCTTTATTCGAGCCGAAGTTATAAGCTATCAAGATTTTATAACCTGCGGCGGCGAAAGCGGCGCCAAGGATAAAGGTAAATTCAGATTAGAAGGTAAAGATTATATAATCCAAGATGGTGATGTTTGTCATTTTAGATTTAGCCTTTAGTACTAGCTAATGTCAAATAGTCTTCCGACCAATTTTTTATACGGCTTTTCTAAAGTTTCAGACGGCAATATGTCGTTTAAAATCGGCCCGTTTGAGTTAGTTAAAAAAAATCGACAAAACTTTTGCCAAAAACTAGATATTGATATAAAAAATTGCGCTACTAGCCAGCTGGAACACTTGAATAATATTGCCCACCTAACCAATAAAGACAGGGGCCGCAACATGCTGACCAGTGATTATAATCTAACAGCCGATTGTTTAGTAACTAATCAATCTGGCTTATTTTTATTTACCGTTGTCGCCGATTGTCTGGCTATTATCCTGGCCGATCTGACTAACAAAAATTTGGCCTTGGTCCACGCCGGCTGGAAAGGATTAAATTTAAATATAATTCCCAAAACCATTACTTATTTGCAAGATAAACTAAATAGCCAACCCAAAAATTTAACAGCCATAATCAGCCCGGCTATTCAATCTTGCTGCTACGCTTACCAAAGCGTGCAACAAACTGCCGATAAAAATTGGCAACCTTTTTTAAACAAACAAACTGATAATCTGATTCATATTGATATAATCGGCTTAGCTAAGCATCAACTAATAAATAACGGCCTTAAGCCAGCTAATATTATAGACAGCCCAGATTGTACCGCTCATAACCCTAATTATTTTTCTCACTTCCGTGATCAAAAACAAAGCCAGCCCGATCAAGGTCGGCTAGCTGTGATAGCTGGATTTATTAAATAATTATCTTTAAACTACTTAATAAAACTAACTTGCCTGGCTAAATC
>JBMORS010000016.1:0-3635 GCA_049319925.1 Patescibacteria group bacterium
TAATATTTATGAAAGACTTGGAAACCAGAGTTTATAAACATTTAAAAGACCGCAACTGGCATAATTTGCGGCCGGTGGATATAGCTAAGTCCATAATGATAGAGGGTGCCGAGCTTTTAGAATTGTTTCAGTGGGAAAATTTAAGTTTGTCAGAAGTAAAAAATAACAAGCAGAAGATAAAAGACATAAAAAGCGAACTGGCCGATGTTATAATTTATGCTATAGAGTTATCGGTTTTATTGGGACTAGATACAGAAAAAATTATTAAACAAAAATTGGTTCAAGTAGCTAAAAAATATCCAGCTAAATTAATGCGGCAAATAGGCAGAAGTAGGGAGCCGGGTACAGAGACGGCTTATTGGCGCATTAAAAAATCTCACCGTCGTAAAAAATTAGAGAATAATTAATTTTTTCCTCTTAATCCGCCGGTTGGCGGAAAGAGGGAGAGAGACAGCTTTTTAGATAAAATATTTTTATGAAAGATTTTTATCAAATATCATTAAAGCTTATATTAAAAAACCAGGCTGGTGAGGCTCTTTGTTTAAAAGGTTTACGAGGAGGAACTTTTGATGGTTTTTATGATTTGCCAGGTGGTCGTATAGATGATAGTGAATTTACTGTACCTTTTGAACAAGTTATCAAAAGGGAAGTAGCGGAAGAATTAGGCCAGATTGATTTTATTGTCAGACCTAAACCAGTGGCCCTGGGTAGGCATTTGATAATCAGTAAAAAAGACGGTACAACCAAAAATATTCACGTTCTTTATGTTTTCTTTGAAGCTAAATATAAATTTGGTACACTCAAGATAAGTAAAGAGCATGAAGGTTTTATCTGGCTAAATTTGAAAGACATAAATTTGGAAGATTATTTTACTTCCGGCATTTTGCAGGGAATAAAGATGTATCTTAATTAGATTAATTAAATTTATGCAAAACTCTTTTTACTCTCCCGTACCAAGGCTTACAAAATACGTGGAGTTGTTTAAGATTTTTTGGCTTAGTTTTATTTGTCTGTTGCCTTATTTGTTAGTGTTGCATGTTTTGTCTTCCATTATAGACATTAAGTATTTGTCGATTATTTGGGATAATGTAGCCTTTTATGTGGCCGTGCCTTGGTTGGGGCTCATGGGTTTTTTGTTGTTGGGTGGGCGAGTGCCAACTATTAGTGCTTGGCGTGAATATTTAGCCAAACAACCGGTTAAAATTTTTAAGATTGGTTTTATAAGTTTTATAATAGTTACTGTTTTGTTAATAATTTTTAATCTGTCTGACGCTTGGTTAATGTTTTTAATTTTAATCGGCGGCTTGGTTATATTATCAGTTGATTATTTAATACTTAGTCTGTGGCTTAAAGCCTATCGGAAAATAGATGAGGTTTTGCAAAAACTTAAGGAAATAGCGGCTCAAAAAAATCATGAATAGTTTTATTTGGTTAAAAAATAACAAAAAAGTTGGCTTGAGTAGCCTATTGATTTTGTTTGTTTTGGCCGTGGGTATTTTTTGGTTAAGACAGAGTCGCTTGCCTACCAGGACATTTTTACCAGCCGGGGATGTTAATAGAATAACTGGGGTAAAAAGCCCCAATAACCAAGCTGAAGCAACGCCTCAACCAATTGAGTCGTTGCGGGTGGCGGCGGAAAATTTGCAAATACCTTGGGAAATATTGTTTTTGCCAAACGGTAATTTAATTGTTACGGAAAGGCCGGGTAATTTGGTCGTTCTTAATTCTGACGGTTCTTTGTTAAGCCGACTTAAGGTGGAAGATGTTTATCATTATGGCGAGGGTGGTCTTTTGGGTTTGGCTTTACATCCGGATTTTTTAAATAACAACTGGCTTTATTTATATTTGACTGTTAAAAAAGATGGGCCGATAAATCAGATTGTTCGTTATAATTTTGATGGTAAAAAATTGACTGATAAAAAAATTATTTTAGATAGTATACCGGGCAGTCTTTATCATAATGGCGGACGTCTGGCTTTTGGTCCTGACGGATTTCTTTACGCCACTACCGGCGACGCTACAGATACTGGTTTAGCTCAGCAAACTGATTCTTTGGCTGGTAAAATTTTACGTTTGACTGACGCCGGTCAAATCCCTTCTGATAATCCTTTTGGCAATCTGGTTTACAGTTATGGTCATCGTAATCCGCAAGGATTGGCCTGGGATAATTTGGGCAGATTATGGTCCACTGAACACGGCCGGTCGGGTTTAGAATCCGGTTTGGATGAACTTAATTTAATTAAGGCTGGTAAAAATTATGGCTGGCCAGATAGTCAGGGCGATTTGGTTAAGCCGGGCACGGTTGGGCCAAAGGTTCATTCTGGTGCCAAAGAAACTTGGGCGCCGGCCGGTTTGATTTGGTATAAAGATAGTCTTATTTTTGCCGGCTTGCGCGGCCAGTCTTTTTATCGAGTTATGGTTGGTGAGCAAGGAGGTTTAATTGATATTAAGCATTATTTGCGTCAGCAATTCGGCCGTTTACGCGCTGTAGTGGCAGATGATCAGGGTTTATACGTTGCTACCTCTAACCGTGACGGTCGGGGACAAGTCGGCCAAAACGATGACAAAATAATTTTTGTACCAGCTGACTATTGGCAATGATTTTATGATTTTTTTACAGCAGCCTAAGGATTTTAACCCCAAAATAGAAGTAGTCAGTTGTTTAATGGAACACGCCGGTCAGGTGCTTTTTTTACAAAGAAATAATGATAAGTTTAAAGGCGGTAAGTGGTGTCGTCCGGGTGGTAAGTTAAACCCCGGCGAGGATAAATTGCCCGCTTTGATTAAGGAGGTTAGCGAAGAAACTGGTTTTAAAGCAGAAGAAAATAATTTAAAATTTTTAAAAACAATTTACGTTCGTTATCCAGAGTTTGATTATCTTTATCATACTTATTTTTTATCTTTAAATTTGAGGCCGGAAATAAAATTAGACAACCATGAACATCAGGATTACGTTTGGCTTAAACCCAAAGAAGTTCTAGCTTTGGATTTATTGCCGGATGAAGCAGATTGTCTTAAGCTGGTTTATGATATATGAATTTAGAAGATAGAATATCAATCATTGAAAACCGTAACCTTAAAGTGGAGCAGGATAAAGCTTGGGAAGTTAGTTGGACTAGGCGAATTTTGCTGACAGCTTTTACTTATTTAGCGGTTAGTGTTTATTTACAGTCAATAAATGTACCCAGGCCCTGGCTTAACGGCTTGGTGCCGGCGGCGGCTTTTGTAATATCCACTTTTACTATGCCTTGGTTTAAGAAGTTATGGTTAAAAGTATTTAAAAAATGAATTTACAAGATTTTATAATTATAGCCAAGCAAAAAACTTATGCCACCGGCGGATCGGCGGCAGATAATTTATTGGCAGACGGCAGTAAAGTTTTTGTTTATCAAGAGGATGAATATAATTATCAAGATAAGTATTACGGGTATAATCCTTTTAGCGGCCAAGAAATAGTTTGGCATAAAAACAATCTGGTCTGGGTTATGAATTATTATGGTCAGGTTTTGTCAGGAGAGGCTAATCCTAAGGAAGTTTATTCTTTTTTGCGCTCAGCTTTGTTGGAAGTAAGAGTAGTTAGGCCGTTTAGAGGTCCGGCTGAATTTGTTAGGGGTGATTGGGAATATTTTGATGTC
>JBMORS010000017.1:0-3503 GCA_049319925.1 Patescibacteria group bacterium
TTGAGATAAGAAACGCTGAATCTTACGAGCTCTGGCTACGGTTATTTTGTCTTCTTCGGAAAGCTCATCCATACCTAAAATAGCTATTATATCCTGCAAATCCTTATAGCGTTGCAAAACGCGCTGCACTTCACGAGCCACTTCATAATGCTCCTGACCAACAATGCCGGGGTCTAAAATAGTAGACGTGGAATCAATCGGGTCTACCGCCGGATAAATACCCGATTCAGACAAAGCACGGGATAACACGACAGTGGAATCAAGGTGAGAAAAAGTAGTAGCCGGGGCCGGATCAGTTAAGTCATCGGCCGGCACATAAACAGCCTGCACCGAAGTTATGGAACCGGCTTGGGTGGAAGTAATTCTTTCCTGCAATTCACCCATCTCCGTAGCCAAAGTCGGCTGATAGCCCACTGCTGAAGGGATTCTATTAAGTAAGGCTGAGACTTCTGAACCAGCTTGAGTAAAACGGAAAATATTATCTATAAACAATAAAACATCCTGTTTAGCTGAATTTCGAAAATATTCAGCCATAGTCAAAGCTGTCAAAGCCACTCTGGCTCTTACTCCGGGTGGTTCATTCATTTGACCAAAGACTAAAGAAGTTTTTTCCAACACTCCGGAATTTTTCATTTCGTAATAAAGGTCATTACCTTCACGAGATCTTTCACCTACGCCGGCAAATACGGAAAAACCCCCATGTTCTGAGGCAATATTTCTTATTAACTCGGTTATTACCACGGTCTTACCAACGCCAGCGCCACCAAATAAACCGACTTTACCACCTTTGACAAACGGACAAATTAAATCAATTACTTTTATACCAGTTTCAAAAACTTCAGTTTTAGTAGACTGATCAGTAAACTTGGGAGAGGGCCGATGAATCGGTTCAGTTTTAGTCGCTTTAATAGGTGGCTTATTATCCAAAGGAAAACCCAAGACATCCACCATACGACCCAAAGTTTCCTTACCAACTGGTACAGAAATCGGTTGGCCAGTATCCATTACGTCAGAATTACGAGATAAGCCGTCTGTGGAATCCATAGCAATAGTACGCACCAAACCAGAGCCCAGATGCTGCTGAACTTCCAATATTAATTTTTGGCCATCGACTTTAGCCGCTTCCAAAGCTTGGTAAATAGGCGGCACGATTTTGTCAAAAAAGACGTCCACCACCGGTCCGATAATTTGCGATACTTTTCCTTTGTTCATATTAATATCCTTAAATCTATTTAAATTAATTTATAAGCTAACCGGCAATAGCCACTCGGCCTCCGGTAATATCAGCCAATTCCGCTGTTATGGCGGCCTGGCGAGCCTGGTTAAAGGCTAAAGTCAAATCATCTATCATATCCTTGGCGGCATCCGAAGCGTTACGCATAGCCATCATGCGGGCTGAATGTTCCGAAGCGTCAGATTCCAACAAAGCCTGATACAGCTGAACCTCTAGTAAACGAGGCATTAATTGATTCAATACTTGGTCCGGAGACGGCTCAAACAAATATTCATATTCAAAAACTGATTTTTCTTTAACTGACCCAGGCTGTTTAACACCCTCCGCCTTGGCTTGACCCAAATAAGCATCGCTACTATCAATCTCTATGGGTAATAATTGTTTTAACCTGGGTTTCTGACTAATAGGAGAAATAAAATCAGTATAAGCCATTACTATTTTATCGTACTTGCCTGATAAATAATCACTGATTATCATCTGGGCTATGGGAGTTATTTCTTCTAAGCGGGTAGTCACGTCGTCTTTAACAAACTCAGCCACAATAGTATGCCCGCGCCTAAACATTATATCGCGCCCTCTTTTGCCAACGGCTATTAAATCAGCTTCCAAATCAACGGATTGTTTTTTATGGGTAGCCAAATACTGATGAACCTTGTTGGTCAGCTGATGGTTAAATCCTCCACACAAACCTCGATTAGAAGTTACCACCACCAAACCTATTTTTTTGGTCTGATCGGTTTTTTTTAATAAAGGATGTTTAGAATCTTTAGTTCTAGACGTAAGCTCTACTAATAGCTGCCAACCCAACTCCGCATAAGTTCTGGTCGACAAAACATTAGCCACCGCTTTCCTCATTTTGGCAGCCGACACCAGCTCCATCGCCTTAGTAATTTGACGGGTGCTTTTAATTGACCTAATTCTTCTTTTTATCTCTCTGGTTGCTTGTGGCATTTTAAAAAATCAAAATTTAAAAATCAAACTTCAAAATTACATCTTTTTAACATCAGCTATAATCTGCTTTAATTCATTTTCTATTTGGTCAGTTAACTCCCCTCCCTCTTTAATTTTCTGAACTACCGGCTGATCTTTAACATAATTCAATAATTTCTTTTCCCAATTTCTTATTTCTTCCACCGGAATGTCATCCATATATCCATTAACTAAAGCATAGAGAACCACTACCTGCTTCTCTACTGACATTGGTTCGTATTGACCTTGCTTTAAAACTTCTATGGTGCGCTTGCCTCTTTCAATTTGTTTCTTAGTAGCCTCGTCTAAATCTGAACCAAACTGGGCAAAAGCGGCTAACTCACGATATTGAGCTAAATCCAAACGTAAACGGCCAGCCACTTTTTTCATAGCCTTAATCTGAGCAGCCGAACCCACTCGGGAAACCGATAAACCAGAATTAACCGCCGGACGAATACCTTGATAAAACAAATCACTTTCCAAATAAATTTGTCCGTCCGTTATAGAAATCACGTTAGTTGGAATATAAGCCGAAACGTCGCCGGATTGAGTTTCGATAATCGGCAAAGCTGTTAAACTGCCGCCGCCGTTATCTTTGGACATCTTAGCCGCTCGTTCTAACAAACGAGAGTGCAAATAAAAGACATCGCCTGGATAAGCTTCTCGTCCTGGTGGACGTCTTAGCAGCAAAGAAATTTCCCGATAAGCCACAGCGTGTTTGGAAAGATCGTCATAAATTACTAAAACATCCTGACCTTTGTCCATAAAATATTCACCAATAGCACAGCCACTGTAAGGTGCCAAATAAGATAAAGCCGCTGGGTCAGATGCGCCGGCCACCACCACCGTAGTGTAATCCATGGCGCCAGCTTCCTGAAGTTTGGCTACAATTCGGGCAACTTTGGATTCTTTTTGACTAATAGCTACATATATACAAGTTACACCCGTACCTTTTTGATTAATAATAGTATCAATCGCCACAGCTGTTTTACCGGTTTGTCTGTCACCAATAATAAGCTCTCTCTGGCCACGTCCGATTGGTATCATGGAATCAATAGCTTTAATACCGGTTTGTAAAGGCGTATCAACCGACTGTCTAGTTATAACTCTGGGCGCTATCCTTTCCACTGGATAATATTGTTTAGAATCTATAACGCCACGTCCATCCACTGGCTCACCTAAAGGATTAACTACTCGACCAACCATAGCCGGACCGACCGGTAAGGAAAGAATTTTACCAGTTGATTTAACAGTATCACCTTGTTCTACACTCAAATAATCACCCAAAATCATCACACCC
>JBMORS010000018.1:0-3465 GCA_049319925.1 Patescibacteria group bacterium
ATAGAGGGTTTAGCTTTGGTATCAGAAGGTAGAATTGTTTATCTAGAAGAGCAAATAGATAAAATGGAAAAAGAGTTACCAGTTTTGCAGCAGTTTATTTTTCCAGGCGGCAGTAAAGTAGCAGCCAGTTTACACTTGGCCCGCACCGTCTGCCGTCGGGCCGAGCGCCAGGTAGTCAGACTTAGGGAGATGGAGGAAGTTAGGGAGGAAGTTGTAAAATATTTAAATCGTTTGTCTGATTTTTTGTTTGTAATGGCCAGGTATGCTAATAAACAGGTTGGTCAAGTTGATAAGGTTTGGCAAGGCCGTCAGAATTAATTTTATATTTATGAAACAAAGAATAATTTATAGTTTAGTTGGACTATTGGCCGCGGCGGGTTTATTTTTGATCGGTTTTAGTTTTGGTCAAAAAAGTCAGAATGTTTATTTGCGACCTCAAAGTCAAATGGATCAAGCCGCTACGGTTTCGGTTTTGTTGGATAGTGGCGATAGCTTGGCGAGTTATAGCGATATAAACATAATAACCGGCCAAACGGTTTTGGATGTACTAGTAATGTTAAACCAGGATAAGGGTGTAGCTTTGGATTATGACGGTGCGGATAAATCTCCTTATGGCGCTTTTGTAAAAAAAATCGGCGATAAAGCCAATGGTAGTGACGGACAAAAATATTGGCAGTATTGGGTAAATGGTTTACAGCCTCAGGTGGCGGTAGATAAATATCAACTTACCGGCGGTGAAACTATTTTGTGGACATTTAGGAAATCGGAGTTTTAGTAAATAGAATCAGGAATTAAGAATTACGAATTAAGGCAGATACTTCCATACTTCCAAGTATCAAAGAATTTGCTGAAAAGTATAAATATGAAAAATAAAATAATTATCAGTTTGGTTTTAGTAGTTTTGATAGTAGCCAGTCGGTTAATACCGCATGTTTGGAACGTAGCGCCGGTGGCGGCAGCGGCTCTATTGGCTGGCGCTGTACTGCCAAAAAAGTGGGCTTTGGCTGTGCCGTTACTCGGTATGCTGTTTAGTGATTTGTTAATTGGTTTTTATCATTCCACGGTAATGCTAGCTGTTTACGGCAGTTTTGCTGTGATTGGTCTAATGGGTGCTTATTTAAAAAAGTTTTCAGCTATAAAGATAGTTAGTTTTTCTTTGGCTTCTTCCACTTTATTTTTTTTAATAACCAATTTAGCAGTTTGGGCAGTGGGTGACTGGTACCCTAAAACTTGGGAAGGACTAATGATGGCTTATACTTTAGCCATTCCCTTTTTCCGCAATACTATGCTGGGTGATTTAATGTTTGCTGGAGTGTTGTTTGGAGCCTGGCAGGCAGTGATGTATCTTTCAAAAATTAAATTTTTAGGTAGTTCTTTTGTTAAGGTAATTAAATAGTTCTTTAAATAATTAATCATTCAGGGAAGCTGGTGAGAATCCAGCACAGTCCCGCTACGGTATACCCTTCGACTAAGCTTGGGGCAAGTCCGATTACTGGATGATTGATACATAGATATTCCCAGTACCAGAAAGTTTATGGTTCCAAGATTAATCACGATTGATTTTTAAACTTTCGGTACAGGGTTAGGTTTTCAAAATTTATGGTTGTGGGTTTATGGAAACCTAACTCTTCCTTCGCGAGAAAGGAGAGGGTTAGCATCCGTTATATTTAAGGCTTGTCGTGCCCTTCTAACCTTCCCCGTTCTTGCTAAGAGCGGGTTTTTTGGTAAGAAATGAAATTAAAACAAAACACTAAAATAAAAACATAAATAATTTACGGAGGCAAAAGTGGACAGACGACAGTTTTTTAAAACAAGTTCTTTAATTGGATTAGGAATTATAACTTTAGGCGGCCTTAACGCTTGTGGCCGAATAGTAGAGCCGGAAGAAGCTAGCCAGGATATATTGGTTAAAGATTATTTAACCAACAATTTTGGCAATAAAGTATTATTTGCTTTTAACAGCTCTTTTGACAGTTATCAGTTAACGGTTTTTGATAATACCACAGCCAGTTATCTTTATTACTTAAAAGGTAGCGACGGGCGTTGGTACTATCAATCAATCGGTATGGATAAAGTAAAAATTGGTTCCGGACTTTTGATTTTTAAGGGTTTTTTATCAGCCAATACTCCCAACCCCTTACCTAATGATTTTTCCGATAGCCGGGTAGTTAAAGTTTATCAAGTTAATTTTTAATCCAATTTGTTTAAAGGGGCGGAAGTAGATAATTTATATTTCCGCCCAACCTAATTTATTTTTATCCACCTTCGCAGAGTATAGGGGTATAAATTAAAAGATAAAAGTGAAATGTATTCTTCATGGTTAAGATAAAAGAAAAGTAAAATGCTTCGGTGGATTCCGCTAAAATTAAAATATTTTAAGATTAAATTTAAGGAAGCTCCATTTTTAAATTATTAATTAGAAAATTTATGGACAAGAAAAAAATAATTTCTTTTTTACTACTACTATTTTTGGTGGTACCGCCGGTAGTGGTGCGCGGTGGGTTACCGGAGGCGGTTAATTATTTAAAACAGCAGCCGCCAGATGACTGGTTGACTATGGCTCTAGTGGCGGGTGGACAAAACCAGGTAGCGACAGGCCATTTAAAAATTTTTAATGGCTCTTCGGCCACCGATTACGCCAAAAGGATATTGGCTGTTAAGGCAATAGGGCAGAATCCGACCAGTTTTACTGGAGTAGATTTAGTAGCTGGCCTTAAAGCTATGGCCAGTAATAATCAACTAGGCGACAAAGATTTACTAAATGACGATGCTTGGGGTTTAATAGCTTTGCTTAATGCCGGAGCCGGCGCCAGTGACGCGGCGGTTAGGGGCGCTAAAAATTATTTGCTTAGTAATCAAAACAGCGACGGCGGCTGGAGCTACGCCGTAGGTGGGGAATCCGACACCAATGATACAGCCGCTGTAGTGATGGCTTTAAGTTATGCTGGTTTGTCAGCTTCAGACAGTTCTTTGCAAGCGGCTATTAATTATTTAAAGCAGGCACAAAACAGCGACGGCGGCTGGCCCTACGCTATCGGTGGGGAATCGGACACCGGATCAACCGCTTGGGTGGCATCAGCCTTAACAGCTAGTGGGCAAGCTGGTTTAAATTTATCTAAGTCAGGCCATTCAGCCAGCCAGTTTTTACAAAGCCAGCAGTTAAATAATGGTTCTTACAAATGGCTCACTGGTGATAGCACTGGCTCGCCGATTATGACAGCTTTTGCCGTGGTGGCTTTAAGCAATAAGTTTTATCCGGTGCCGCCTCTTCAAATCAGTCAATCTAATCAGGCGCCGCAGGTAGCTCATTTGTCCGGGCCATTAAATGTGATTTGCGGTCAAAGCAATACTTTTTCCGCTGGCGCTCAGGATAGTGAGGCGGGCAATTTAAGTTTTGTTATAAATTGGGGAGACGGAACGGTTGATAGTCAGGCCAACCAAATAGTTACAGCCAATCAGGTTACC
>JBMORS010000019.1:0-3453 GCA_049319925.1 Patescibacteria group bacterium
AGAAAAATTTCAATGACAATAAAAAAGAGCCGCCAATGACGTACTCTATTTGTCATCGCGAGGCTGAGTGATAACAAAGCCGCGGCGATCTAAAAAAATTAATTACAACAACTGGTTTATTTTGGCGGCTAAAATAAAGTCGTTGATAGATAAACCATTAATAGCGTGGGTGGACAAAGTGATTTTTAGCTTGTTCCAGTTGTACAAAGTAAAATTTGGATGATGGCCTTCGGCTTCTGCTAGTTCAGCCAGCTGATTAATAAAACTTATAGCTTGTTTAAAATTTTTAAAAACTAAATCGCGGCTAATAGATTTAATGTCTGTAGCCAAAACCCAACCCGGCACCAGTTTTAAATATTCTAGTGCCTGAGATTCAGCCAAAGGCTCTACCCCACCTTCGCAAGGCTGACATTTTTTGTTAATTAAATTATTCATAAAATTTAGATTGCTTCACTATGTTCGCAATGACAGGTTTTGTCATCCTGATCACCCGAAGGGTGGGAAGGATCTCTATACTTAAGGGTAAATTATTACCTATGTAAGAGATTCTTCGTTACACTCAGAATGACAAAAAGTGTTTGGAATGATAGATAACGACCAACGATTAGCGAATCACGAATTTACGACCCAACAATTTATATCTTTAAATACCGGCGCATAGCCACTGCCGAGGCTAACATACTTAAAACAGCTGAACCTAGGAATAAACTACCAAAAAAGCTAAACCAACGTTCGGTAAAGTACTGCACGATATTAAAGTCATAACCATTAAAAAACGAGCTTATATAAGGCTGTAGGGCGGTTAAAAGCGGGTAAAACAGTATAGAAGTCACAGCCGTGGCTAAAAAGGCGTAGATAACGCCCTCAATAAGCAAGGGAGCCCGTATAAACCAGCTGGTAGCGCCAACTAGCCTCATAATGCCTAATTCTTCGCGGTGGGTGTAAATATTCATTCTAATAGTGTTAAACACCACTAGTAGAGCAATAAAAATAAATAGCAGGCTTATAGCTAAGCCGGATTTTTTAACCCGATCGGTTATTTTGGCAAAAGATTCTATGACTGTGCGGTAATCCTCAAACCTGGTTTCCTGCACATAGGGCTGATATTTGTCCCCTTCCAGTTCGTCTAAAATAGTTTTGTAACCATTCTCGGTTAAAGCTTTAACTGTCAGGCTGGCACCCAAAGGATTACTACCCAGCTCCAACAAAGCTTCGCCGATCAGCGGATTATTTTGGTATTTTTCTCGAAAGGTTTTTAAAGCTTCGTCAGCCGACACAATGCTTACACTTTTTACTCCTTCTACGGCCTCCAACTGACTTTTAACAGTTTGAATATCTTCGGCTTTAAGTTCTGGTTTTAAATAAACCGAGATGTCTATTTTTTCTTCTAGTTTAGACAGCGCCACGTTAGACAAAGTATTTACAACACCCAAAATTGACACGGAAAAAATACTTAAAGTTAAAATAGTCACTGTTACCACTGACAACCAAATGTTTCGCCAAAAATTTTGTCCAGCAAAGCGCAAAGCGCGATAAGTAGAAACAAACATAAAAATTTTTAATTTTTAATTTCTAATAACAAATTTCCAATCAATTCCGCCAACTAGCGGAGACGGATAAATTATTTAATGTCAAATTAGTTAATTTGGATTTGGTCATTGATTTGTTATTGGTAATTTGATATTTGAAATTATTTAAGTATATAGCGGCCCTTGGCATGGTCAGAAACAATTTGCCCGTTATCTATCATAACCACCCGACGCTTAAGATCGTTTACCACTTCCCTATTATGGGTTACCAAAATAACCGTAGTGCCAAATTCATTTATTTTTTTAAGCAGTTCAATAATTTCCTGGGCATTTATAGAATCCAGGTTGCCAGTTGGTTCGTCAGCCACCAGTATTTTAGGCCGGTGAGCCAGAGCCCGGGCAATTACCACCCGCTGCTGTTCACCGCCTGATATTTCTTTGGGAAAACGATTAGCTTTTTCGTAAAGTCCAACAATTTTTAAAAGCTGAGGCACAATGCCTTGTATTTTTTCTTTAGTCATACCAGAAACCTCTAAAGCAAAAGCTACATTCTCAAATACTGTTTTGCGAGGCAATAGTTTAAAATCCTGAAAAACCACACCAATTTGTTTGCGCAGTAAAGGTATTTCCCGGCTAGTAATGCCAGTTATGTCCCAACCACTTACCAAAATGCGGCCTTGGGTAGGTTTTTCTTCGGCTATTAACAAACGAACCAAAGTAGTTTTACCAGTACCGCTTTGGCCAACCAAAGAAACAAACTCCCCTTCTTCTATGGATAAATTAACATCCTTAACAGCTGTAATATTGCCGGGATATATTTTACTAATGTTGCGAAATTCTATCAAAGCCATAATATTTTATACTATAGCATAAAATTACTGACGTCGGGTAATTTTATTTTAACAAATCTTGATTTTTGGTTGTTTGGTTAGTATACTTGTTAAGCCAAATTACGATATACTATAAAAAGTCTTGATTAAATTAAGAGTCCTTAGCGGAATTAGTACAATGATAGTACACTAGCCCTGCAGCACAAGCTGTTACTTGGCTACAGGGTAAACTTCCCCAAAATTAAGCGGGTATAGTATAGGGGTATTATGCGACCTTCCCAAGGTTGAGAGACGGGTTCGAGTCCCGTTACCCGCTCCAACTTTCGCCACATTTTAAAAGCGATAATTTAGCCTAGTACAGATTTATAAACAAATAAGCCGAAGTAGCTCAGTTGGTAGAGCAACGCATTCGTAACGCGTAGGTCGTGGGTTCGATTCCCACCTTCGGCTCCAGGTCATTGGCAGGTGGAACAGCAGTATCGTAAACCGCATACGTCAAGAAAGATTCTAGCAGAGGGCTCCAGCTTTCGTTAAAACTTCAAAACAGCTTACGCCAGCAGAATTAAGGATAATTTAAAAACAGGCCTCGGGCCTGTTTTATTTCTTAAAAAAATAATTAAGCCAGCGTTGCCAATTGCTAACCGGTTCAGTTGATTGATTGGGATTAGAAACGGCTGTGTTAGCAGAATCAGTTAGATTGGGTATTACCACCACGGTTTCCCCGGGTTTTTGCAAACCCAAACGCAACCTAGCTTCCCGATCTTTAAATTCATCAGTGGCTAAATAATCAATTAATTTACCAAGCTCACTGTTCTTGTTTTGCAGAGTATTAATATCATTTTCCAGCTTGGCGATTTCTTTTTGCAACTCAGCCCGCCTAAGCATACCCTTGGTAATACCAACGCCGATGCCGACGATAGCCAAAACAGCTACCAGCAAAAATAGGCGCGAAGTTATTATGCTCCAAAAATCATAACGTTTGGTCATGTAGTTATTATATAACCTAACAACTGTTTTAGAAAATTAAACAATTTTTTGTCGACCGATTAATTGACTGGCCAGCTCTTTGGGATTTTTTATGTGACTAAAATTCA
>JBMORS010000020.1:0-3421 GCA_049319925.1 Patescibacteria group bacterium
GAGCAAAATTGATTTAGTTTTTTCCTCTATATATAGAAGGATAGATGAAAAATTAAAAGAAAAAATGACAGAAGAAAACGATGAAGTCAGACAAACAATCAGAAATGATTATGAGACAATTATTAATTTTTATCATTTAGCTGAAGGTTTTAAAATAATAGAGAAGCCAGAAGATTTGGATCTTAATCAAGATAGTAAAAATATGGATGTTGTCTTGCATTTAGAAGGTGGGGACGTTATTACTAAACCAGAAGATTTGGAAGAATTGTATGTAAGAGGGATACGCTCTGTCGGTATTTTGTATAATCATGACAATTTATTAGGAGGAGGAGCTAGGGGAGATAAGTCTAGGGGTTTAACTTCTTTGGGTTTTAAAATAGTAGATAAAATAAGAGAAATGAATATGGTAATTGATATAGCGCATTGTAATAGAAAAACCGCTGGTCAAGTAATAGATAGATTGGATAGTTATAATAAATTGGCGGTCACTCATACCGGGTTAGGTGAATCAGAGCGTTTGGTTGATTTGGATTTGGTAAAAAAAATATCCTCAGCTGGCGGGGTAGTTGGACTAACTCCAGTGAAAGGTTTTTTTCCTAATTTTTCAAAATACCTAGATTCTTTTAAAATGATTAGCGACAAAATCGGTTCAGTTAAAAATCTAGCAATAGCATCTGATTTTGGTGGAGTGGATTCTAAATATTTATTTAAAGAGTTTGATGATATAGGTAAAATATCAAGAATAGCCGAAGGGTTATCGAGTAGGGGTGGTTATAGTGATGAGGAAATAGCTGATATAATGTATGGAAATTTGGAAAGATTGGTAAATAGTTTTTAAAGATATGATTTTTAGTTTGCCTTTTATTAAGATAAATAAAAAAGATGTTGGTTTAGCTGGTGGTAAAGGCGCCAGTTTAGGGGAAATGACACAAGCTAAAATACCAGTGCCACCTGGATTTGTGGTTTTAGCCACGGCTTTTGATAGATTTTTACAGGAAACAGATTTAGAACAAGACATTCAGGCTCAGCTTAATAAAGTCAATTATAAGGATGTTAATTCAGTTGACAGGTATTCCAATGTTATAAGGGCAATGATTACCAAAGTCAAGATGCCTAAAGATTTACAAGAGGAGATTGTAAAAGAGTTTAAAAAGTTAAAAGTTAAATACGTGGCTGTTCGTTCGTCAGCCACGGCGGAGGATTCAAGCGCCGCTTCCTGGGCCGGGGAATTAGAAACCTATTTAAACACCATGGATAAGGATTTACTTAAGCGAGTTAAAGATTGCTGGTCTTCGCTATTTACGCCGCGGGCGATTTTTTATCGCCATGAGAAAAAATTACATAAATCCAAAGTAGCAGTAGCAGTGGTGGTACAGGCTATGGTGCAATCGGAAATTTCGGGTATTGCTTTTACGGTTCATCCGGTTACCAAAGACAAAAACCAAATGATTATTGAGGCTGGATTTGGTTTAGGTGAGGCAATTGTGTCAGGGCAGATAACACCAGATTCCTACGTGGTTGGCAAAAAAGATTTATCGCTATTGGATATAAACATAGCTGAACAGACAAAAAAATTAGTGGGGTTAACTAAGGGTGGTAACAAGTGGTTATCAGTTTCTAAGGTGACTCAGGGTAAACAAAAATTAACAGGCAGACAGATAGTAGAACTGTCTAAAATTTGTTTGCATATAGAAAAACATTACAAATTTCCCTGTGATATAGAATGGGCTTTGGTAAAAAATAAATTTTACATTACCCAGTCTCGCCCTATCACCACTTTATAATTTTAATTCATATACCATTCCACCCATTCGCGCGAATGGGTGGAATGGTAAAAGGAGGGCTTATGAAATTAAAAGATTTTGAGAATGTTTTTAGAATTTTAAAAAATCGTAAGAGGTTGGAAATAATTAAGTTGTTATCTGATAATCAACCAAGATTAGTCGGTGAGATTTCTCATAAAATAAAAATTTCATTAAAAGGAACATCAAAGCATTTGATTTTAATGGCTCAAGTAGGTCTTTTAGATTTTAAACGTACTAAGAAGGGAGTTTTTTATAAACTGGAACAAGAGTTACCGGATTATTTAAGAGTCTTTGTTAAAAGTATAAAGCAGATTAGATAAACCTCATTCCCTCCATTCACGTGAATGGAGGGAATGACTAGGGTAATATATACCAATTTGGTAGGTTTTGGTGTATAATATTAATACCTATGTTTTTTCAACTTTCTGCTCGGGCCGAATATGGCTTAATGATGCTTAAACACTTATCAACTCTTAAACCTAAAGAATTAGGTTGTTTGAGATCCATAGCCAAACAACATAGTTTGCCTATTAAATTTTTGGAACAGGTGGCCTCGGATTTATTAAAAGCCGGTTTGCTGATTAGTCAGCCGGGTAGTGCTGGCGGCTATAGTCTTAAAAAATCTCCTAATAAAATAAAACTAGCGGAAGTTTTAACAGCTTTAGGCGAGGATACCACTCCAACAGTTTGTAAACATGACGGCAGTTGTTGTAAGCGGCAATCGGCTTGCTCCAATAAAACTGGTTGGCTTAAAGTGCAAAAAAGTTTAGCCAAAACAATAAACTCCTACAGATTAAGCGATCTTATTAATTAATTTTTACATTTATGTTTACTTTACCCGATTTGTCTTATGCTTATGATGCCTTAGAGCCACATTTGGACAAGGCAACGATGGAGATTCATCACAGCAAACATCACGCTACTTATGTTAGTAAGCTTAATGAGGCTTTAGACAAGGAACCAAAAATGCAGGATAAATCTTTAGATTGGTTGTTAGCTAATTTACCAGAAGTTCCTGATACTATTAGAACGGCTGTGCGCAATCACGGTGGCGGGCATTATAATCATAGTTTGTTTTGGCAAATTATGTCGCCCAATAAATCCCAGCCGTCAGCCCAATTAGTTGAGGCTATTGATAAAAGTTTTGGTTCAATGGAAAAATTTAAAGAACAATTTAATCAAACGGCTGTTAGTTTATTTGGCAGTGGTTGGGCTTGGTTGGTAAAAAAGTCTGATACTAATTTAATTATTATGACAACCAACAATCAGGACAGTCCGATTAGTCAGGGCATGGAGCCAATTTTAGGTTTGGATGTTTGGGAACACGCTTATTACCTAAAATGGCAAAATAAAAGAGCTGATTACGTGTCTACTTGGTGGCAGGTGGTAAATTGGTCAGAGGTTAGTCGTCGTTTTAATGGTTAATTATGTTGCTCTTAAAGGTTAGTCATTTAAGCCTAACAGTGGCTGATAAACCAGTATTAAATAAAATAAATTTAACCCTAAAGCCTGGAGAAATCCAGGCTTTAGTTGGGCCCAATGGTTCTGGTAAATCCAGCTTATTGGCTGCTTTAGTTGGTCAACCCGATTACACGGTAACTTCCGGTCGAATTATC
>JBMORS010000021.1:0-3410 GCA_049319925.1 Patescibacteria group bacterium
AGTGCCAACCAAGGATAATAAATTAGCGGCCTTAAATTCGGCTGTTTGGTCGGGCGGCAGTTTTATATATGTTCCCCCTAAGGTGAAAGTTAAGCGGCCCTTACATGCTTATTTTCGTTTAAATGCTCGGGGTTTGGGTCAGTTTGAAAGAACATTGATAATCGCTGATAAAGGCAGTCAGTTAGAATATATAGAGGGCTGTACGGCGCCATATTTTAATGTAGATGGCTTGCACGCCGCCGTGGTGGAAATAATAGCCGAAGCTGGCGCTAAAATTCGTTATACCACTGTGCAGAATTGGCCTAATAATGTTTATAATCTGGTAACCAAACGAGCTTTATTGAAAAAAAATTCTTATGTGGAATGGATAGACGGTAATTTTGGCAGTAAGTTGACTATGAAGTATCCTTCTTTGGTTTTGGCTGGCCCTGGGGCCAAGGGTAAAGTAATATCTTTAGCCCTAGCCGGATCTGGGCAAGTTATGGAAACCGGTAGTAAGGCCGTCCACTTGGCCCCTTGGACTAGTTCGCAAGTTATAGCCAAGTCTATCAGTTACGGACAAGGACGTTCCAGTTATCGAGGATTAGTAAAAATATCAAAGACGGCTAAGTATAGTCAAAACAAAGTTTGCTGTGACGCTTTATTGCTTAATTCTTTAAGCCGGGCCGATACTTATCCTAAAATAGAAGTAAAAAATAATAGTAGTCAAATTGAACACGAGGCTGCTGTATCCCGTTTAAGCCAGCAGCAACTCAATTATTTACAAAGTCGAGGTTTTGATCAAAATACGGCCGCCGGATTAGCGATTAATGGTTTTGTGGCGCCAATTAGGCGGGCTTTGCCAGCTGAATTCGCGATTGAATTAGAAAGGCTACTTGATTTAGAAATGGCAGGTTCCGTGGCTTAAAAGAGTTTTTAAAATATGACTAAATCAAAAATTATAAATATCAAAGCCGGCCAAAGACAGCAAATTAAATTAATTCATTTTAATCAGACTGATTTATTTTTTAATCTTGGTCGAGCTGCCAAGTTGGAACTATTAACTGAGTCAGTTGATTTGATGGTTAGGAAATTAAGTTTTGTCCTACAAGCTGATTCTTTTGTTAATTTTGTTTTTGTTAACGATTTGTCCAAAGTAACTACTGGTTTTAGGCAGTATCATTTTCAAGCGGATTTGTTAGGCAAGAACAGTCAATTGGTGGTTGATTTGCGTCATTCTAGCGGCGGTGATTTAAAAGTTGATTATTTTTTTACAGTAAATAGCTGGGGACGGGGGAGTCTTACGCAAATAAATTCACGCCGTTTATTGGCTGGGCGGGGCAGTTCGGGTTTTTATGCCAAGGTAAAAATTAATCAATCAGCTAAACAGGCCAAAGCTTATTTGGCAGACAAGAGTTTATTGTTGGGTAAACAAGCTATTTCAGTTATGGAGCCTAATTTAGAAATATTAAACCAACAAGCTAAGGCCTACCATAGCGCCGCTGTTAGCCGTTTGAGCCGTTGGGAAGTTGATTATTTAAGCAGTCGGGGTTTAAAAAAGCCTCAGGTAGTTGGGTTGCTGGCCAAGTCTTTTTTACGTTCTCCGTGGCTTAGTTTGCTTAAAAATATTTAACCTTATAAAATGATTAGGTATGGATTTAAATAATATTCGGCAGGAGTTCCCTTTATTCAATAATCCAGCTAATAAAGATTTAGCTTATTTTGATAATGCCGCTTCTACCCAAAAGCCCACTAGCGTGCTTCAGCGGATGGATGAGTTTTATCGGACTACTTATGCCAATGTTCATCGTGGTGTTTATAAAATAGCCGAACAAGCTACACTTCAGTTTGAAGCTGTTAGGGCGGCTACGGCTGATTATTTGGGTGCTAGTTCGCCTGAAACTATAGTTTTTACCCGTAATGCCACAGCGGCTTTGAATTTATTAGCTCAAAGTTATGCTAGAACCTTAAAACCAGGAGATGAGGTAGTTTTAACTGAAATGGAGCATCATGCTAATTTAGTTCCCTGGCAACAAGCAGCTAAGCACAATGATTTAACTCTTAAATATTTACCAATTGATTCTGAAGGTCGCCTGGTAATGGATAAGTTACCCGAAATAATAGGTCCACAAACTAAAGTAGTTAGTTTGACTGCTATGTCTAATGTTTTGGGTACTATGCCGGAGTTGGAAAAAATAATAATGGCGGCTAAAGCGGTTGGCGCTCGAGTTATAATAGATGCTGCTCAAGCTCTGCCGCATAAACATTTAAATGTGGCTGAGTTAGGTTGCGATGCTTTGGTTTTTACGGCCCATAAATTTTTTGGCCCTTCAGGATTGGGTATTTTGTACGCCAAGCAGGATATGTTAGAAGCCATGCCACCTTATGAATATGGCGGCCATATGATAGCCGAAGTTAATTGGTATGATTCCACCTGGGCAGCAGCGCCTACTAAGTTTGAGGCTGGTACACCACCAATAACAGAAGTAATAGGCTGGGGCGAGGCTTTAAATTTTATAAAGAAGCTGGATTGGGCGGCAGTAGAGGCCTATGAAAAAGATTTAACTGACTACGGATTAAAGGTTTTGTCGGACTTACCTGATTTAATTATGATTGGACCCAAAGACAGTTTAAACCGAGGTCCGGTTTTTTCTTGGCATTTGGAAAAAATTCACCCTCATGATTTGGGTAGTATATTGGATTCTTTGAATATCGCTGTTCGTTCCGGCCATCACTGTACGCAGCCCTTGCACCGTAAATTAGGTTTAATTGCTACTACTCGGGCTAGTTTGTCTATTTATAATACCAAAGAAGAATTGGACAGATTAGCGGCTGGTATTAGGCAAGCTCAAAAAATTTTAAATTAGCTTATGGATTTATATCAGGCCACTATTTTAGAACATTATAAAAATCCTCATAATCGGCAGGATTTACCCAAGGCCACGAACCGCGGCAGTGTGTCTAATCCTTTGTGTGGTGATGCTATTTCACTATCTTTGCTGGTTGAAGAATCTAAGATAGCCGAAATTGGTTGGCAGGGTGAAGGTTGTGTTTTAACTCAAGCCACAGCTTCCATATTGTCTGATTATATAAAAGGCAAGGATTTAGCAACTATAGATACTCTTAAGGAAAACGACATTATCAAAATATTAGGTATAACACCAGGACCTAATCGCTTGGAATGTGCTTTGTTGCCTTTAAAGGCTCTTAAACAGGCTTTGGTCAAATAAATTATTTTGATTTATCAGCCAATATTAGAGAAAATATTCCCAGTAACAAATGCCAAATATTTTCCGCTGGTTCTAGGTGGAAAATGTCTTTAAAATTGGGCCAGCTCAAACCCAAGAGCAATAAAAGTAAACTAATAAAACCGGTTATTAAGCAGTAGTTTGCTAAATAACGGTTGGTAATATTTTTAGTAAAACTTAGTT
>JBMORS010000022.1:0-3378 GCA_049319925.1 Patescibacteria group bacterium
AATCCAACCCTTGCTTGATAGGTGGGGAACAATATTACTGGATGTGTCTTTGTATTTAAAACCGTTTATGCCAGATACGGCTGAAAAAATGGAAAAAATATTACGGTCAGAAAAAATTGTTAAGTCTGAGCCGTTATTTCCTAGACTGGAAAATAAATAATTGGCTTAGTATTTTGGGAAATTAATTAGGATTTAAAAATTAAAAATTTATTATTAATATTATTCCTATGACCCTACTTGATTTACTTTTAATATTGGCAGTATTCGGGTTTATTTGGTTTGGTTTTTGGTTTGGCATAATTCATATGATTGGGTCATTGCTGGGTACTGTAGTTGGGGCTTGGTTGGCCGGACATTATTATGATGTATTAGCAGCTTGGTTAAACAATTGGTTAGGTTTATCGGGCGGCTGGGTAACTTTGGCTAGTTTTTTAATAATTTTTATAGTATTTAACCGTTTGGTTGGTTTTATTTTTTATCTTTTGGACAAAACATTTAATTTTCTTAGGTTCATTCCTTTTCTTACCACCATTAATCGTTTAGCTGGCGCCGTCTTGGGTTTTTTAGAAGGAGCTCTGGTTTTAGGTTTGACGCTTTATTTTGCCAGTCGTTTGCCCTTGCCTTTATTAGTGGAAAACGCTATAGCTGCTTCTGCGGTAGCTGCTAGGTTAATAAGGTTTGCTGGCGTTTTGGCGCCTTTGCTGCCGGAAATAATCAGGCAGATTCAACCTTACGTACCAGGCGTAAATTTGCCTATTCCGCAGTAGTTCATAGTTGTTAGTCTATAGTTAATAGTTTATGAGTTTGAGATTTGAAGATTTAAAGGTTTATAATCAGTCTTTGAATTTGGTTGGAGAAATATATCAGATAGTGAAAAAATTTCCTAAAGAAGAACAGTATATATTAGTAGATCAATTAAAGAGAGCTTCGATATCAATTGTTTTAAATATTGCGGAGGGGAGCGGTCGAAGTAAAAAAGAATTTAATCATTTTTTAAATACCTCACGTACATCAAGTTATGAATGTGTTGCTGCTTTACAAATTGCTTTGAGGCAAAATTATCTTAGTTTAGAGGAATATACTAATTTGGAAGATAAAATAGTTTCTGTTATAAAAATGTTGAATGGGTTAAAGAAGAGTTTAGAAAAAAACCAAGAACAGTAGACTAAGAACTAATAACTATTATGATAGATACTCATTGCCATTTGAATTTCCGCGCTTTTAAAGATGATTTGTCTGAGGTGGTTAGTCGAGCCAACCAGGCTGGAGTTAATAAAATAATAAATGTGGGTAGTCAGTGGGATACCAGCCTACGCGCCGTGCAAATGACGGGTGACAATAGCAATTTTTACGCTGCTATTGGTCTTCACCCCATACATCTTTATGAGCAGGCAGTTGATGAGGAAGAAGATCATTTTGTCACTCGGGCCGAAGTTTTTGATAAACAAAAGTATTTTGATTTGGCTAAATCTTTTCCTAAAGTAGTAGCGATTGGTGAATGCGGTTTAGATTATTTTCATTGCCCAAAAAATGTTTCTCTAGAGGAAGTTAAGTCTAAGCAGACTGACCTGTTTAAGCAGCAGCTGGAGCTGGCTTATGAGCTTAATTTACCCATAATAATTCATTGCCGGGAAGCTTATGATGATTTGCTTAACATTTTAGACAAAGCCAAGGATGACGGTTGTTTGCCCCGGGGAGTAGCTCATTGTTTTTTAGGAAATAGAATTCAGGCAGCTAGATTTTTACAACTGGGGTACTCTTTATCTTTTACCGGTATAATAACTTTTAAAAATGTGGCACCTGAACTTTTGGCAGTAGTCAGGGATCTGCCGCTTAATAAAATAATGGTTGAGACTGACGCACCTTATTTGGCGCCTACGCCTTATCGGGGCAAACGTAATGAACCAGCTTATGTTATAGAGGTCGGTAAAAAGGTAGGGGAAATTAGAGGATTGTCTTTAGACGAAGTTGATAAAATAACTACTGATAATGCCGGTAGTTTGTTTGGGTTGAATTAATGTAAGCGCTTCTTAGCTTGAGTTATTTATGTTAGAATATTCTATATGAGTACAGAATTTATAGTTTTGTTAGTCATGTTAATAGCCGGGTTTGTCGGCTTGTTTTTGTTTATAAAGAATAATGGCAAGGCTGAGTCAGCAACTGATAATGCTGGTATGTTGTTATTACAGAATCAGCTTAATGAATTGACCCGCACTATAGATAGTAAACTGGGAGAATCAGCCAAAGCTATGCAGGGTCAATTTGGTGAATCAGCCAAAATTATTCGAGATGTCACAGAAAGACTTACTAAGCTGGACGAAACTAATCGGCAGGTAGTCAACTTTGCTGATCAGTTAAAGAGTTTGCAGGATATATTAAAAAATCCCAAACAGCGGGGAATTTTAGGAGAATATTATTTAGAGACCTTGCTTAAAAACGTGTTACCACAAGGTAGTTATCAAATGCAGTATGAGTTTAAAGACGGCACTATAGTCGATGCGGTAGTTTTTGTTAAGGACAAAATAATTCCTATCGATTCCAAATTCAGTTTGGAAAATTATAATCGGTTAGCTGAAGAAAGAGATCAGCCAGAAAGAGATAGGCTGGAAAAATTATTCAAATCGGATTTAAAGAATCGTATTGATGAAACTTCCAAATATGTTAAGCCCAGTGAAAATACTATGGAGTTCGCTTTTATGTTTATACCCCATGAGGCCATTTATTACGATTTATTAGTTGCTCAGGTTGGTGCGCTTAAGGTTAATACCAGAGATTTAATAGAATACGCTTTTAAAGATAGGCACGTTATTATAGTTTCACCAACTTCTTTTTTGGCTTATCTACAAACAGTTTTGCAAGGCTTAAAGGCTTTACAAATAGAGGAGTCGGCCAAACAAATAAGAAAAAACGTGGAAGATTTGGGTCGGCATTTGTCTAGTTATGAAGAATATATGAAAAAACTAGGTGGTCATTTGGGTACTACGGTCAATACTTATAATTTTGCTTCAAAGGAACTAGCTAAGATAGATAAGGATATTTTAAAAATTTCCGGTCAGGCTGTTGGTTTAGAGCCAACTTTATTAGAAAAACCTAAGACCGATTCAGATTAATCGGTTATATAATAGTTGATTGGTTTGTTCAAGATGGGATTGGTAATTAAATTACAAACGAGTAGGTTAGGATAAAGCCGTATGTCTGGCTTTATTATTATTTTAAAAAAATAATCATAGGTATATTATTAAAAAGGTGCCTAAAATTGGAAGAATTTATTATTTTTTTGGCTAATATTAGGCAAAAAAAAGTTTGACCATTGACTTCGGGCGTGGATAAGCCTATAATGTGTCATTAATAGTTTGACTAAATAGCTGTTAATTAGTG
>JBMORS010000023.1:0-3312 GCA_049319925.1 Patescibacteria group bacterium
CACATCCCAAGTCTTAAAACCAGCCTTTTGGAAAAAAGCAGCCATTTCTACATCCCCATTACTACCTTCTTCGCGAAATATAGCTATTTCAGGTTTAGGTAAATAGCTATATTTTTTTACCGGAAGCCTATAATTGAAATTATGCTTATACTGAGGACCAGGACGATCATAAATACCCACCGACTCTTCCCAAGCCATAACTGAATTCTGTATCAGCTCCAGTTGATACGAAGTTTCTTCCCAAGTATTACGAAGATCTCTCATATCATCCTGTAATATAATTTCCTTATTATGAACGATTTTAATTCCGGAATGATTAGTCGTACAGCCTAACACCTGATAATTAATTTGATTCTTAATCAAGAACAACTGTAAATCATCAAATTTATCAATATCAACCTCAACCATCACACCAGGCTCCTGAGCAAACCAATAATTAAACGGATTAATCTTTATATCTACTTCCAAGTCAAACCCGCAATTACCAGCAAAAACCATTTCTAAAGCTGATACTATTAGCCCTCCATCACTAACATCATGTAATGAGAGAACTAATTTTTTTTCAACAATATCTTGTATGACTTTAAACACTGACACAAGTGAACCAACATTATCTACATCCGGAGTCTCACCAGTTTGTTTTAGTACTCTGGCAAAAACTGAACCGCCTAAACGATAAATACCTTTATTAACTGGGATATAAACCAAAGAAGATTTACCGGGTTTTTTAATATCAGGTGTTACGTAAATACTGGTATCAGACATACTACAATAACCTGACATAACTAACTCGCGGGATTTAACGTACTTTTCACCAACTTTAGTAGCCATAGATAAACTATCCTTACCTCCATCTATAGCTGAACCAATATCAACCAACATTTTAGAAACAGCTTCGGCTGCTTGATATAAAGCCGCACCTTCACCAGGCAACTTCGGTGCCCACATCCAATTGCCGGAAAACTTAATATCCTGCAATTTGGTTATGACAGCACCTGACATATTAAGCAAAGCTTCCGCCACGGCCAACCTAGCACCGGCTGCTGGATTTAAAATCATAATTGGCGCTTGTTCGCCAATACTACTAACCGCACCAACTTTATTAGAATGACTTAAAGCGACAATTCCACAATCCGCTACTGGTAATTGCATTGGACCGCAACATTGTTGTTGAACAACTAAACCCTTAACACTTCTATCTACCTTATTGGTTAAAAATCTTTTTGAACCAACATCCAGATGTTTTAATACTAGTTCTAACGCTTCTGTAAAAATTAAATCTTCAGGTATTTGTAGTGGTTCGGCCTCGTAGAAAATTGAAGTATCCGCAAATGTTTTTTGAGGTAATTGATCAAGTAAATCTGCTAAATTAATATCCACTGGTGTAGAATTATCTAACTTATCATGAACAACAAACCTACCATCACCGGTTATTTTACCTAAGACTTCTAGCGGTACTCGTTCACGTTTAGCTATTTCTTGTACGAGTGACAAATCCTTTGGCCAAATTAAAATAGCAAATCTTTCCTGATATTCGGCAATATATATGGCCACAACCGACATGGTTTTATCGCCTAAATTAATATTGCGAATTTCAATCCTACCACCGGCCTGACCAACTATTTCTTTTAAAACGTTAGCTGGCCCGCCAGCGCCTTGATCGTGAATTGACCTAATTGGGTTATCCTTACCCATAGCCACACAAGCGGCTACCACGCGATTGGCTTTATTTTCCATTTCCGCATCACCACGCTGCACTGAAGCAAAATCCAATTCCGCAGAATTACTACCCTGCATTAAACTGGAAGCTGCTCCGCCGCCAATACCAATTGGATAAGCCGGACCGCCTATTTGCACTATCAACATTTCTGGTTCGGGTTCATCTTTTTTAAGATGCTCGTCTCTAATAGCACCTAAACCACCGGTAAACAAAATTGGCTTAACAAATCCCCATCTTTCTTTATTGAATCCAAATTCCATAGATCTGGTGAAACCAACAATTAAAGGTTCACCAAATTTATTACCATAATCCGACACGCCGTCGCTACCTTTTAATAATATTTGAATAGCTTCTGCTTTATCTTTGGGATATTCATAATTTGAATTTTCCCAAGGTAAGTCATAACCTGGTATTAATAAATTAGCCACAGCATAACCTGCTGTACCAGCAATTATCAAACCACCACGACCAGTAGAAAAATCATCACGCAATCTACCGCCACTACCGGTTTCGGCCCCAGGTAAAGGTGATACGCCGGTTGGATGGTTGTGAGTTTCAGCTGTAAAGATTATATGATATATAACCTTTTTCATTTTGTATTGCGATGGCATAACAGCGCTTTCTGGCAAAATAACTAAACAGTTATAACCCATAATTGCGCTTGAATTGTCATTAAAACCAATTAACGAATTATTTGGATTAACCAGCCACGGCCATTTAACCAATTCCATCAACGATTTTTCTTTTTCTATCCCGTCAATTACTTGTTTGCCTTTAAAATAACCGTGACGGGAATGCTCTGAATTAGAATTAGATAAATCTTTTAACTCAACATCCGTTGGGTTCCTTTTAGCCACACTTTTAAAATAATTGTAATAAAAAATACAATCATCTTTATCCATAGCTAAACCTGGAATCGATAACAGATATTCCGGACCATTTTCAATGAGCGGAATAAGTTGAACTGATTCTGGTTGATTGGTCGGACTTAAACTGGACAATTCTTCCTTCACTGTAATTTCCGTCATGCGGTCACAGTTTAAGCTTACGAACTTACTGGCATCAGTTTGATCATCCAATAGATAACGGCGAAACTTTTCTAATCTAGTCACCTTGCCTAATCCACAATTTTTACAGATAGCTAACAAGTTAGTAGAAAAAGCTGTCATAAAATTCAAACGTGGGCCTATTTCTACAACCTTATCCTGAGATGAGAAAATTGTCTGGCTCCTAATTCTATCAATAACAAACCCGTCGGTCAGAATTAATTTTAATTTCAACAATTCCTCATTTGTTAATAATTCTGCTGTTTCTATATAGAAACAATACTCTGCCTCCGCTGTGTGCGGTAAAAATAACCTTTCCATTATTACTCCTATTTATTGATATTTTGTTATTTTAAACAACTGTTTTACTTATTTTATTTGACCCGACCTTAACAAAAATATGACTTTTTGTAAATACTATGTACTAGATGGGTACATAGGTAACAAGTGCTCATGTTTGTAGATGAAATTGATGGGTGACATATAGCCTAAAGCCTGGTGAGGTCTTCTAAAATTATACTCCACCAACCAATCGGTTAAACGACG
>JBMORS010000024.1:0-24629 GCA_049319925.1 Patescibacteria group bacterium
TATCTGAATTAATTGTTAGGGTTCTAGTCTCATCTGAATTATTTTTTCTTATGGTTAGTTGATCCTTAAATAAGTTTAGATCGGCTTTGTTGAGATGGGAAATTTCCGATACTTTTAAGCCGTAATTTAGTAGCAGTTCGACCAAACACAAATCTCTGAGTTTAATTAATTCCGCGCCAGTTTGTTGTTGAATTGTTTGTCGCAGACTATCAGCCGGATCATTTTCCCAGGCGGATTCATTTGTTTTGGCGTTGTTTAATTTTATGTCAGTTTCGGTTGGCCCACTTTGGTTTGTTTTTTTAAGATAGCGGCTAAAGGAACGCAAGGCGATTAAATGATAGTCGACAGTATTGTTTTTTAGGGAATGAGCCGGACCCAGTAGCCAACGGCTGTATTTTTGTATAGCTAGATAATCAATTTTATCCAAACTAAGTTTTTCTTTGTTTAGCCAATCAAAAAAGCGTTTTAAATATAATTGATAATTTTGGATAGTTAAATTATTCTTGCCTGAGGTTTCAAGGTAGTTTAGGAAGTTTTTTATTTGGTCGG
The DNA here is from genome assembly GCA_049319925.1 of Patescibacteria group bacterium. Taxonomy (GTDB): domain Bacteria; phylum Patescibacteriota; class Patescibacteriia; order Veblenbacterales; family UBA10138; genus JAHITT01. The sequence goes on from JBMORS010000024.1 coordinate 550, forward strand.
CTGGTGAATAGTTCATAAGTAGTTTGTAGTAGTATCCTTGAATATTTTACGACACATCTTAATTTTAGGCAAAATAGAACAATCAGTGGTTATTTAGTTTAGGCACTTGATTTTATTTGTTTAATCTGTTAGAGTTACGTCGCTTAATCATTAAGGCGCGGACTTGGGTTTTGCGGAATTTATCCCAAAAACTCGACCCGTCGCTAAGGCATAAAATATGCTAGACAAGATTACTAAAGATAAGATAATTAAAAAGTTTAAAACTCATGACCAGGACACTGGTTCGGCTGAGGTGCAAATAGCCATTTTAACTGAGGAAATAACTCGTTTAACCGAGCACTTAAAGGGTCATAAAAAAGACTTTTCTTCTCGTCGTGGTTTGATAAAAAAAGTTAATCAGCGCCGTAAGTTGCTTAAGTTTTTACAAAGAGAAGATAAAACTAGTTTTGAAGATTTAGTTAAAAAACTAAAACTTAAAGTTAAAATTTCTGACCAATCAGCCATTTTAGGGGCCGATCCAGAAGAATCAACCGAGGAAATGCCAGAGGTAGGAGAAGTTTAGTTTGTTAGACCGTTAATTATGCTTAAACACAAAGATCAGCGCGTTGGAGTTTTTGTCGACGTGCAGAATATGTATTATTCGGCCCGAAACCTTTATGGTTCCCGAGTTAATTTTGATAATATTCTGCAGCAGGCTGTAGAAGGCAGAAAGCTGATCCGAGCAGTGGCTTATGTAGTTAAAGCTGAATCACCGGAAGAAATAAAATTTTTTGAAGCTTTGGACAAACAAGGTTTTGAAGTCAATATGAAGGATTTGCAGGTTTTTGTTGGTGGTGCTAAAAAAGGCGATTGGGATGTTGGCATCACTATAGATGCTATTACTATGTCTAATAAATTAGATGTAGTGGTACTGGTAACTGGTGATGGTGATTTTATGCCCTTAGTCCAATATTTACAGTTTTTGGGTCAACGGGTGGAAGTAATAGCTTTTTCCGAAACAGCTTCCGCTAAATTAAGGGAACAGGCTGATGATTTTTTTGATTTATCAGCTGATAAAAGTAGGTTTTTATTAAGAGGACGTTTGGGAAAAATCCGACGTTCTTAGTAAATTTAAGATTATTAATTGGGTGTTGCAGGCAATAACTAAATAAAATAAGGAGTGTTATTTGAAGAGAGTTTGTTGGTCAGTTTAAAATTGGCAGCAGTCTCCTTTCAAATAACTAACCTCCTAAAGTTATTAAGCCGTGGCGTCCTATAAGGAGTTAGTTAAAAATGAGTAATGTAAAAACATTCAAGCATGAAGTGGCTGGTCGGCCGCTAGAAGTGGAGGTTGGCAAATTAGCCGGCCAGGCCCATGGTTCTTGTACTGTTCGCTATGGCGATACAGTGGTTTTGGCTACAGTTGTTCAATCAGCCGAGCCTAGGGAAGGAACAGATTTCTTTCCTTTGATGGTTGATTACGAAGAGAGATTATATGCGGCTGGCAAAATTAAAGGTTCACGTTTTATTAAACGCGAAGGTCGGCCGACAGATGAAGCTATATTGACCGCTAGGGTAATAGACCGTTCTATTAGGCCATTATTCAAGGATAGTGAACGCCGTGATGTCCAGGTAATGGTTACGGTTTTGTCGGTTGACGGTGAAAACGATCCAGACGTACCGGCTTTATGGGCTGCTTCTTTGGCCTTGGCTATATCGCCGATTAATTGGGGCGGCCCGATTGCCGCTTTAAGGGTTGGTCGCATTAATAATGAGTGGGTTTTAAATCCTTCTTACGAAGCCAGAGAAAAGTCTGATTTAGATGTTTTTATTTCGGCCACGGATAAAGAAGTGGTTATGTTAGAAGCTGGTAGTAGCGAGGTATTGGAAGCAGATATATATGAAGCCATAGCTTTTGGACACAAACATATTGCTAAGATGTTTCCTTTTTTGCAGGAAGTTATTTCCGCCTGTGCTAAAACCAAAACAACTGAACCTGATGTAACAATTGAGAATAAAGAGCAGGAAGCCAAACTTAGGCAAAAAGTGGAGCAGTATTTGCAGGGAAAATTTGAACCCTTGTTTGCTGGTAATGGTAAGCAAACCTTTAAGCAAGGTTTACGGGAAATAGAAGCTGGTTTAGACGAAGCTTTGAAGGCTGACAACGAAGTCAGCAAAGAAGACAGAGTCAAAGGCTTAAAGATGATAGAGGCTTATTTGGATAAAGCCTCCCGCCGGTATGTTTTGGACAGTGGTAAAAGAGTGGATGGCAGAGCTTGGGATGAAATAAGGCCCTTATCAGCTGAGATTGGAGTTTTACCTCGTACACATGGCAGTGGTTTATTCCAGCGGGGCGAGACTCAGGTTCTATCGGTAGTTACTTTAGGTAGTCCAGGTGATGAACAAACTTTAGATGGTATGGAAGAAGACGGCAAAAAGCGTTATATGCATCATTACAATTTTCCAGCTTATTCAGTGGGTGAAGTTAAACCAGTTCGTTCACCAGGCCGTCGGGAAATTGGTCATGGCGCTTTAGCAGAAAAAGCTTTATTGCCGGTTATTCCTCAGGATAAGGAAAAGTTTCCTTATACCATCAGGGTAGTTTCTGAGGTTTTGTCTTCTAATGGATCGTCTTCGCAGGCTTCCATTTGTGGTTCGTCTTTGGCTTTAATGGACGCTGGTGTGCCGATTACGGCACCAGTGGCCGGAATAGCCATGGGACTTATTACTGACCCGGCTGACCCTAGCAGGTACGCTGTTTTAACCGATATTCAAGGGTTAGAAGATCATTCCGGTGATATGGATTTTAAAGTAGGTGGTACAGCTAAGGGTATAACAGCTGTTCAATTGGACATAAAATTAGGCGGTATTTCTTTAGCTATAGTGGAAGAAACTTTAAATAAGGCCAAACAGGCTCGGCTTAAAATATTAGATATTATGCTTAAGGCTATTGCCGCGCCTCGGCCGGAATTATCTCCCTATGCGCCCAGAATAGTATCTTTCTTTATACCGGTGGATAAAATTAGGGATGTAATTGGTCCAGGTGGTAAGGTAATAAATGAGATAATAGCCGCTACTGGCGTATCTATAGACATAGAGGATAGTGGTTTAGTGATGGTAACTTCTAATAATGCCGAAATGTCTGTTAAGGCGATTGATTGGATAAAAAACCTTACTCGTCAGGTGGTAGTGGGTGAAATTTACAAAGGCAAAGTTACTCGTTTGATGAATTTTGGAGCTTTTGTGGAAATATTGCCCAGAACCGAAGGGTTGGTTCATATTTCCGAATTAGCTTGGGCCAGGGTTAATACGGTTCAAGATGTTGTTAAAGTTGGTGATGAATTGGAAGTTAAGGTAATAGAAATAGACGATCAAGGACGGGTAAATTTGTCTCATAAGCAGGTTTTACCTAAACCAGAGGGTTATGTAGAAGATAATCAGGCTTCTTATCGTTCAGAAAGACCTAGCCGTAATTTTGGTAATAATAATGGCCGGGATAGACATTCTCGTCCCCCACGTCGTTAGGCTAATATTAGCCAAATAAATCTATAAAGGTTTTAATCTAGCCCCGCGTAAGTGGGGCTAGATTTTGTATAGTATAGTGTATTAAGCTGTGCTTATTTGTGTGGATAAATTGTGATTACTGTGGATAATGAACATAATATGTGCTCATAGTATATTTGGTTTTTTTGTTTAATTTTAGCCAAAAATAGCTTATTGACTGATTTTAAAAAGTATGCTATATTAAAGATGTACTTTGAAAAAGGAAAGTAAATAAAGATCTGGTGCTAGCTCAGAAATTTGGCCACAGTTCTTTTCTTACTGTCCTTTTTGGAACTGTTAACTGGTGGCAGTACCAAAAAAAATTTTGAAACAAAAAGCAAAAACGGCGCTTCTGCCTGAAAAAGGTGGGAGAGTAGCCACAGGACGGTAAGAACAAAGCGTACTTTATAATCTAGCCAGTGTACGCGCCTAATAAGTCGCTTGAGGATACATTCTTAGTAAGTCTCAAAACAATTTGGGATTTGCTAGGTAGCGCAAGCGTCGCAATTAAGGCGCCAGTACGCCATTAATTAAGTTTTTTAAAAAATGGGCGCCTACTGGCGCCTATTTTTATTTTTAAATTTCTACAATACCCGCTTGAATAGGTTTGGGCTTTGGGTTATAATTACTCCACCTTTATTGGGTGAATTTTTGTTTATTAAATATTATGAATCCAGCTTTTATTGAAGAAATTAAACAGATTTTGAATCAAACTAGGGCCAGGCTTAAGGCGGAATTAGATTCCACCACATTAAGTTCAGCTGATAAATCAGATAAAAATGCTTGGCCGGAATATGGCGATAAGGAAGATGAAAACGCCGCTGAAGTGGCGACTTTTTCCGATAAGTTATCTTTGCATAAGGCCTTAGAAGAAACCTTAGAAGATGTGGAAGCCGCTTTGCAGCGTTTAGCAGATGGCAGTTATGGAATTTGTAAACATTGTCAAAAGGAAATAGATGAACGTCGTCTTAGAGCTCGGCCGGAGTCCAGTTCTTGTGTGGATTGCAAAACCAGGCTCTTAAATAAACCTTAATGATTAATAGGTCCTATTACGCCTTGGGAGGGGCTATGGTGTTACTGATAGTTGACCGTTTAGCTAAACAACTGGCGATTTTGTATCAGAACCAAACAGGGGTTGGAGATTGGTTATTTTTTGGTTTTTTTGTTAATCCCGGAGCTGTTTTTAGTTTGCCTATGGCAAATTGGCTAGCAGCTATGGCCGGTTGGTCTATTGTTGTTGGTTTATTATTTTGGCTAATCAGACTTTGGTCAAAGGGTTTTAATTTGTTTATATTGGGTTTGATTTTTTTATTGGTTGGCGGTATGAGCAACAGTTATGACCGGTTGATTTGGGGAGGGGTGATTGATTATGTCAGTTTGTTTAATTTAATGTCTTTTAATTTAGCTGATTGTTATTTAATAATCGGTTTAGGTTGTTTGTTAAGAGGGGGCAAGCAACTATATGTCCGCTAAAATATTTACTTTACATGTTTTGGGCTTAACTGCCAGATTGGTTGAAGTTGAGGCTGATACTTCCAGCCAACTGCCTGGTATTTTTATTGTTGGTTTACCAGATAAGGCTGTGGAAGAGGCCAGGGAGAGAGTTAGGTCGGCTTTAAAGAATTCTAAATGTCAGTTTCCCAGAACCAAAGTAACTATAAATTTAGCGCCAGCTGATTTAAAAAAAGAAGGTACGGCTTATGATTTGCCCATGGCCCTGGCTTTACTTATGGCCAGCGGTCAATTAAAGCCGTCCTTAGATTTAAATAAAATTTTGTTTATTGGTGAACTATCTTTAGCCGGAGATTTACGGCCGGTTAAAGGTATTTTGGTTATGGCTCAGGCCGCTCGACGTTTAGGCTTTGAGTATTTATTAGTACCAGCTAGTAATGCCAGCGAAGCTGCTTTGGTGGAAGACGTAAAAGTTTTGCCGGCCCGTAATTTAATTGAAGTTTTAAATCATTTGACTGGTCGAGTTGGTTTGACTTTACAGCCGTTAACTGAATTGAAAGTTCAAACTGATTTTAAAGCAGCAATTGATTTGGCTGATATTTATGGACAAGAACAAGCTAAACGCGCTTTAGAAATAGCCGCCGCTGGCGGTCATAATGTTTTGTTATATGGTCCGCCTGGTTCGGGTAAAACTTTGTTGGCGCGGTCTTTAGTTGGCTTACTTCCACCTTTAAGTCGGGCTGAAGTTTTAGAAACCACAGCAATTTATAGCGTGGCCGGTTTATTAAGTATTGTTGAACCTTTGGTTTATCAACGTCCTTTTCGGGCGCCTCATCATACAGCTTCGGAAATATCTTTGATCGGTGGTGGTACGGCACTTAGGCCCGGGGAAATATCCCTGGCTCATCGGGGAATTTTGTTTCTGGATGAGTTACCAGAATTTTCTCGGGCAGTTTTAGAAAGTTTACGACAACCTTTAGAAGAGGGCTGGGTAACAATTTCTCGAGCCAGTGGCAGTGTTAGGTTTCCGGCTCGGTTTATTTTAGTGGCGGCTCTTAACCCTTGTCCTTGTGGTTTTGCTGGTGATCCGCAAAAGGAATGTCAGTGTAGCTTGGGTCAGATATATAAATACCAACGTCGTTTGTCTGGGCCGTTGCTGGATAGATTTGATTTACATGTCATAGTACCGCGTTTGCCTTTTTCTAAAATTGCCAAAGCCGAAGGCGGCGATAGTAGCTGTTTGGTTCAGAATCGAGTGGTAATTGCCCGGCAAAGGCAACTCACCAGGTTTGCTGGTTCGACTATTCATCTTAATAGCACTATGTCCAATCAAGATTTAAAAAAAATGATTAGTCTTAATGATAGTTGTTTGCTTTTGTTAAAACAGGCGGTAGAGCGTTGGCAATTGTCCGGTCGGGCTTACCACCGCCTTCTCAAGGTTGCCCGTACTATTGCCGATTTAGCCGGTTCTGATCAAATTAAACCCGACCATTTAGCAGAAGCTTTACAATATCGGCCACGTCAAAATTTTAGTTGATGTTTAACGAGTATAACTTAAAGGATTAACTCGTCGGCCATTTAGGCGAACTTCAAAATGAATATGAGGTCCGGTGGATCGTCCGGTTGAACCCATAGCCGCTATTTCTTGGCCACGGCTAACTCGGTCGCCTTTACTTACGAATAATTTACTGCTATGTCCGTAGAGTGTTTGTAGCCCGCCGCCATGATCAACGATTATATAATAGCCGTAGCCGCCGCGGTTCCAACCAGCTACGGAAACAACACCGTCTTCGGCAGCGTAAATCGGCGTACCAACTTTGTCAGCCACGTCCAAACCAGTATGTCGCCAACTGTAATATTGGGTGATACGTCGCCTAACTGTTGGCCATTGTAGTTTGGTGTTGGTTAAGGCGGCACTACTGCCAGAGGGTTGAAGATTGTTTTGGTTGGGCTGGCTGGCAATTGTTGTTCTTGATGGCGACGGACTGGTTGTTAATGGCTGGGCGCCGGGTATTATAATAGTTTGTCCAATAGTTAGTTTGTCGCTTAAGGGATTGGCTTCAGTGATGGCGTCAATGGCTACTCGGTAGCGCTTGGCAATACTAGATAAGTTATCTCCGGATCTTATTTTATAACTAATACCATTAACCGGTAGAATAGTCAGACTTTGTCCTGGTCTTATTAAACTGCCGCTCCTTAAATTGTTTTCCCATAGCAAAGTATTAAGGCTCAAGCCGAATTGCTTAGCTATACTAGCCAAGGTATCGCCAGGCTGCACAGTATATTTTTCTGTTTCTTGGCGTTTAGCTAAACTAGCTTGTGAACTTATTATGTTAGGTTTTAAAACAGCGCCGCCACTTACTAGGGTTAGGGGTAAGTCAGTGGGTATACCTACTCCCCGTTCGGCGCTGTCAGCTTTAATTTGTAAACTGCTGTTGTTATCTAGCGGTACGGTTGGGCCATAGTCGTCTATAATGGTGCCGTCAAATTCATTTTTAATCAGAGGGTAAATTAGATTATTTTGTCCGGCGGTCAATTGGCGGCTTAATTGTTTAGCTTGCAGGTTATTAAGACTTATAATAAGTCCGCCACAGATTATGGCTATTAAAATAGTTTGTCGGTTTCTTAGTACCAGCCTTAAGTTAAAATCAGGCCAGCTTTGTCTTAATTTACGGTGCCAGCGTAGGTAAAAATCATAAGGCCAAACAACCAAAACTAACCAACCGGCTTGGCCCAGCGGTTTTAGGATTTTTTTTATTAAACCAGTTGACAAAGCAAACGGTTTTTTGAGCCAGGGCATTATTTTTTTAAAAAGCGAAATTAATCGCTTAGTCTGGCGCCAGATTATTATGATTAAATGTTTACTGATATTGGTAAATCCCTTGTTCGTTTAGTTTAAACAGCTATGACAAAATAAAATAATCAGCCTGCCCGACATAGCCTGTTGTTGATTAACCTTAAGCACCTAGTGTTATTTATTCACTCACTAGAATTATTCAACCAGACTACAGTCAGATGGCAGGCGGGCCTGCCTGACATAAGTCTGTGTTTAACTAGCCGTTGGAATAATTAAGCGTTTATAGGTCGCTTATTTTTCCACTAATATTTAAGGATAGTCTAGTGACAGGCGAGTCGCTTTTTAAAGCCGCTTGACCAAACGATTTAAGTAAACAAGTGATTTATAACATACCATTTTATACCCTCTGGGTCAAAGTAAATAAAAAGAATTAAGAATCAAAATTCGCTGGTTGGTGAAACGAATTAAGGTAAATTTTTATACGCTGTTAATACCTTTTAAAAAACCGTGATTTGCTCCGCTGGTTGGCGAATCGTGCTTCGTGATTCTAAATTAAAATTTTTAGACATTAACCCGCCTGCCATTGGACTGTACTTAAGTATTAGTGTGTGAATAAGCGATATTTAAAAAACTTAGGTTTAATCATTATTTAAGGTACAGGCTATGTCGGGCAGGGATTTAGGATTTAATAAATTTACTCCCCTTACTTCTTGTCTTAAAGTGTTTTAAAATGCTAGCATTATATAAGCCTAAGCAATTAATTAACGGTTTTATGGTGAAGTATGATCATGAGTCTGTAGAGGCTAAGTGGCAAAAGATTTGGCAGGATAATAATTATTATCAAGCTGATGATAATTCAACCAAGCCTAAAAAGTACGTTTTGGATATGTTTCCTTACCCATCGGGTGCTGGTTTACATGTCGGACACGTGGAAAGTTACACAGCAGCTGACATTATTAGTCGCTATTTAAGACTTAAGGGTTTTGAGGTTTTGCATCCCATGGGTTGGGATTCTTTTGGTTTGCCAGCGGAAAATTATGCGATTAAACAAAAAATCCATCCTCGGTTAGTTACGCAAGACAATATTAATCGTTTTCGTCAGCAATTAAAACGTTTGGGTTGTTCTTATGATTGGTCCAGAGAAGTTAGTACCTCAGAACCAGATTATTATCATTGGACACAGTGGATATTTTTAAAACTTTTTTCTAAGGGCTTGGCTTATCAAGCAGTTGTACCTATTAACTGGTGTCCGTCTTGTCAGACCGGACTGGCTAACGAAGAAGTAGTGGAGGGGGTTTGTGAGCGTTGTCAGACGCCAGTAGAAAAAAAACAGAAGAAACAATGGCTTTTAAAAATTACTGATTATGCTGATCGGTTGCTTAAGGACCTGTCTACTCTAGATTGGCCGGAAAAAATAAAGACCATGCAAGCCAATTGGATAGGTCGTTCCGAAGGTGCCCATATTAAATTTAAGTTAGTAGATGATGATTTTTTTATTTCTGTCTTTTCTACCCGACCCGATACTTTGTTTGGTGTGACTTATTTGGTAGTAGCGCCTGAGTATTCGCAACTTGATAAATTGGTTAGGTTGGAACAGCGTAGTGAGGTGGGTCGTTATATAGAAAAAGTTAAAGGAGTCAGTGAGTATGATCGAACGGATTTTAAAAGAAAAAAAACCGGAGTTTTTACAGGCAGTTATGCTATTAATCCGGCTACTAACCAACCAGTACCAATTTGGGTAGCTGATTATGTGTTGGCTTCTTATGGCACAGGCGCTGTTATGGCCGTGCCAGCTCATGATGAAAGAGACTTTGCGTTTGCTCAAAAGTTTGGTTTACCAGAAAGAGAAGTTATTGTGCCAGTTAATTCAGTTAGGCGAACTGTTCGTAAAGCTTATTTAGGTGAAGGTCGGTTGGTCGATTCCGGGCAATTTACCAGATTATCTTCAGAAGTAGCTCGTCAGCGGATAACTAGTTGGTTAAAAGATAACGATTTAGGCGAGCCGGCTGTTAATTATAAACTTAAGGATTGGGTTTTTTCCAGACAGCGTTATTGGGGAGAACCAATTCCTATAATTCATTGTTCGACCTGTGGTACTTTACCCGTAGCGGAAAAAGATTTGCCAGTGACTCTACCAGATGTGGAATTCTATCAACCATCAGGAACCGGTGAATCGCCTTTGGCTAATATTGTTGATTGGGTTCAGACAGTTTGTCCTAAATGCGGCCAACCAGCTAGTCGAGAAACAGATACTATGCCTCAATGGGCTGGTTCTTCTTGGTATTGGTTAAGATTTTGTGATCCCCATAACAAAGAAGCAATTTTTAGTTCCAAGGCCTCGTCTCATTGGGCGCCGGTGGATATTTATATCGGTGGTGCTGAGCATGCGGTTTTACATTTATTGTATGCTAGATTTTGGCATAAGTTTTTGTATGACCTTAAGTTAGTTAATCATAGTGAACCGTTTTTGAGATTAGTTAATCAGGGCATAATTTTAGCTGCGGATGGCCGTAAAATGTCCAAGAGTTTTGGTAATGTAGTTAATCCGGATGAGGTTATAGCTACTTGGGGGGCTGATTGTTTGCGTTTATTTGAAATGTTTTTAGGTCCACTGGAAGATGCTAAGCCCTGGCAGGACAAAGGTATTGTTGGTTTAAGAAGATTTTTGGAAAAAGTTTGGAATTTAGGACAAGATCTTTCGACTAAATCGGCTGATTTGGCAGTTAGTGATTTAGAAGAGTCAGCTGATTTTTCACATCAACTTAATTTTACAATAAAAAAAGTTACCGCTGATATAGAATCTTTTCGTTTTAATACAGCCATCAGCAGTTTGATGGAGTTTACTAATTATTTAACAGCTACCAAAAATAAAGAGTCCTTAGGAGCCCGTCTACTTGGCTTTAAAAACCTTTTAATTTTACTTTATCCTTTGGCACCTCATATTACTAGTGAATTATGGGAATTGAGTCAGTCCAAATTAGGTTCGGCGGAACCTATAGATCAACAAACTTGGCCAGCTTATCAGTCAGCAGCTTTACAAAAACAGTCTGCGGTGTTGGCCGTTCAGGTTAACGGTAAATTGAGAGGACAATTGAATTGTTCTCATAATTTATCAGAAGCCGAGATTGTTAGCCAAGCCCAACAATTGCCAATCGTAGCTAAATACATAACGGATAAAAAAATAAAAAAAGCTATTTATGTGCCGGGTAAAATAATAAATTTTGTGATTGGTTAGTCTTGGACAGGCAAGATAATTTATGTTTTTTTTAAGCAAATCGGCCAAAGATATTAATAAGCTAGTTGCTTTATTAAAGGCTGGTCAAGTTGTGGCCGGACCAACCGAGACAGCTTATGGTCTATTAGCCGACGCTACTAATCCCCAGGCGGTCAAGAAAGTTTTTTCTATTAAAGGGCGGCCGGCGCGGAAGCCTTGCCCAGTAGTTGTAGCTAATTTAGCTATGGCTAAAAAATCAGCCAAGTTTGATAGTAAAGCTTTAATTTTAGCGCGTCATTTTTGGCCCGGTCCTTTAACTTTGGTTTTGCCAACTTTACCATCAGGTTGGCCAAGACAACTTTTAGCCGGGCAAACTGCCATAGGTTTACGCCTGCCCGGATCTTTATGGTTACGACATTTAGTTACTCGCTTAGGCCGGCCCTTAACAATTACTTCAGCTAATTTGTCGGGTCAGCCAGTTTTATACGATTATAAATTGGTGGTTAATCAGTTATCCAGCCAAGGTCTTAAATATGTAGTTAAAGCCAGGCGTTTGCCTATTAGGCCGGTTTCTACGGTTATTAGGGTTAGGGCTAAGGGTTTTAAGTTTTTAAGATTGGGTGCAATTTCCCAAGCTAGAATAGAGAGTGTGATAAGATATAAGTAATAGAAATACTAATTTCTAATATCTAAATTTTAAATAAATCCTAATTTAATCAATGATTAATTTTTATTGAATGTTTTAATTAAAAAATTTATAAATTGATTAAAAATTGAAAATTTAAAATTACTATGCCTTAGGTATCATTTAAATTTTAGGATTTTGATTTCATTATGCTTCATCAATTTGCTTTAAGTTTTGGTCGATTGTTTCCTAGCCGCTTGGCTCGTCAGGTTAAAGAATTGTATCTGGCCACTATTTTACAGTCTTTGGCTTTGGCCATGGTGATTATTTTTGAGCCGATTTATTTGTGGCAGCAAGGTTTGGGACTTAGGGGGATATTATTTTTTTATTTATTAGTTTACGGTTTATACATTCTGGTTATGCCCCTAGGCGCCAGATTGGCTAATCAGTTAGGTTATGAAACTTCCATTGCCTTATCAACCGTAGCTCAAACCATTTATTTACTGACTTTGTTTTTGTCAGCCTGGTCTTGGTGGTGGTTGCTTGTTACTGTTGTGGCTTATGCTTGGCAAAAAAGTTTGTATTGGCCGGCTTATCATGCTGATTTTGCTTGTAATTCGTCAGCAGAAGAAGAAGGTCGGGAATTAAGTGGTCTATCAGTTTGTATAGCTTTTGTTTATGTATTAGGTCCACTTTTAGCCGGGCTATTGCTGACATTTACTTCTTGGTTATGGTTGTTTGTTTTAAGCAGTTTAATATTATTGTTGTCTAATTGGCCGCTGCTTAGAACCAGAGAGATTTTTAAACCAACCGATTTTCCTTATTTAGCTACTTATCGTCAGGTATTTAGTTCAGCTAACTGGCGTAGTTTGCTGGCTTATGTGGGTTTTGGGGAAGAATTGATAGTCATGGTAATTTGGCCGGTTTTTATAGCTATAGTTATAGTTAATTATGCAGAAATAGGCGCAGTAGTGGCTGCTTCCACCTTGGTAATGGCTTTGGTTACTTTGTATGTAGGTAAATTGAGCGACGAGCAAGATGCTGGTCGGGTTTTACGTTGGTCAGTTTTATTTTATTTTTTAAGCTGGTTGGGCCGTTTGTTTGTTCGGTTGCCTTTTTCGGTTTTTATAGTAGATGCCTGGTCTAGGGTATCTAAGAACGCCGTTATTATTCCTTTAATGTCCATAACTTATCGTCATTCCAAAAAAACACAGGTAATGTACGGCGGAGTTTTTTTAGAAATGAGTTTAGCAGTTGGTAAAATAGTTGCCGCTTTATTACTTTTGGTGGTTTTTAGTTTTGCTGAACCCTGGACGGCAGCCTGGTTGACTGGGGCGGTCATGACCTTGCTTTATTTATTGTTGAAATAGAAAATAGAATCCTGAATTAGGATTTTTAATTATATTATGCTGCCGGATAATTTATTAAGTTGGACTAAGGCTTTGGTAAAAAAATATCATCTTAAACCCGGCCAGCGTTTAGGGCAGCATTTTTTAATAGACAAATCAGTTATACAAACTATTTTGGACACCGCTGAGTTAAAACCCGGTCAGCCGGTTTTAGAGGTCGGTGGTGGTTTGGGTACTTTAACTTTATTTTTATTGGCAGCTGGCGTTAATTTAACCGTGGTGGAATTAGACAGCCAGTTAAAATCGGTTTTAGATGAGTATAAAAAAACCAGTCCTAATCTTAAAGTAATTTTGGCTGATATTTTAAAAATAAGTGATCAATCTGTAAAAGACAGCTTGCAGTTAACTTCGGATCAGCCTTGGTTTTTGTTAGCCAATTTACCTTATGAAATAACCGGCGCTTTTTTGCGTCGTTGGTTGTCTGGAAATTTTAAACCTAATTTAATGGTTTTATTGTTGCAGCGTGAAGTTGCCGAGCGTCTGGTTGCTCCGCCCGGTCAACTTAGCTTGTTGGGCCTTCAGGCCCAGTTGAATGCTCAGGTTAAGTTAGTGAAAAAAGTAAAACGAGGTGCTTTTTTGCCACCACCCAAAGTGGAATCATCTGTAGTCAGCTTATCTATTTATTCTCAAGATCAAAAAAATGAATTGCTTGATGGTTTGTCAGAAGATTTTTTTTGGCAGGTAGCTCATATTGGTTTTTCTACCAAACGCAAGCAGTTGCTTAATAGTTTAAGTCGCGGTTTGGAGATGGACAGAGGGCTGTTGACTGAAATTATTTTATCCCTTGGTTTAAAAATTACCTCTCGGCCGCAGGAATTATCTGTAAAAGATTGGATTAGGTTATGTAAGAAGCTAATAAAATGCGATTTGAATTTTAAAAAATAGGAATAATAATAAATAGGCGAGAATCCGCTATTCTTAATTAAAATCTGGTAATAATTATAGGCTAGTGGCTAGGTATTAATATTAGTTGTTTATTTAGGATTTTGTTTTATTGACTTTTGGGCTTTGATGTGATATAATTCAGCTATCTTTTACAGAATGTTTAGTGTTTTATTTGAGCCCGTTAGATGTTTTAAATCTAGTTAATAGATATACTAATGGCTAGTCAGGAAAATTTAGAGCAGGATAAATTAATGGGCCATAATTTAGGTTTAGGTTTGTTGGCGGTATTGGCGGTGATTTTTGGAATTTGGCAAATTAGAAATTCAATCAGATTGCCATTTGCTCCCAAAATTTATAATGATGATAGTCAAATGACAGCTGCCAACGAAGCTGTTTTAAGGGCTAGTGATACAGATGGAGATGGTTTATCAGATTATGAGGAAATAAATTTTTATCGAAGTAGTATTTATTTAAAAGATACTGATTCCGACGGAGTGGATGATAAAATAGAAGTCGATAAAGGGGAAGATCCTAATTGTCCTCAAGGCCAAGATTGTCTTAGATTTTCCGCTCCAGTTAGCCAAAATGATTTAACAGAAGATGATTCAATAGCCTTACTTGATCCGCAAGATATCAGGAAAATTTTAAAAGATAATGGTGCGACTGAGGAAATGTTAAATAAATATAGTGATCAGGAGTTAATTAACATTTATAAGCAGGTGGCTGGGGATACGGGCAGTGCGGTTCAGACCGGCACTTTGGATACCAGTTTACAACTGACTGAAGAAGAGAAAAGTCTTTTAAGAGGTATGTCGGGTTCTGAATTACGTCAATTTTTAATAAGTGGTGGAGCTAAAGCTGATGATCTAGTTGGTTTAGACGATAAGGCGCTTCAGGATACGGTTAAACAATTGTTTGGTTTATAATTAAATTGAATCATGTTTAAACGAACACCCCTAAAACATTTATCAAGCCTCGCTGCTATTTTGACGGTGATGGTTATTTTATTGGGTGGTTATGTTTTTACACCCAAACCAGCCAGAGCTATTCCTGTGGAAGATGTTTTGGGCGCGCCCATAAAATTAGCTAATTTTATTTGGGAAAAAGTAGAGTCAGCCGTCAGCTGGACCTTGGAGCATGGTGCTGCCATTGGTTTTAGAAACGCTGCTCGTACTTTTACTCAAAAAATAGCTTATGATGCGGCCGTTATGTTAGCATCGGGTGGTACTGGACAAACGCCGCTTTTTAGCTGGAAACGATTGGGTCAATCAGCTCAAGATGCGGCCGATGCTGCCGCTGGTTCTTTTTTGGACGGTATAACCAGTGGTGAAGCTTGGGGAAATTTTAATGTTTGTCAGCCAACCGGTCCTAATGCCCCGTCGGTTAAGTTGATTATTGGTCTGACAGCTTTTAACGAACAAAAACCTCCGGTACCCAAATGTACTTTAAGTCAATTAAGGACTAATTGGGATAAAGCTTTAAACGATCCAACTGAACGTAAAAAATTCTTAAGTAATTTTAAAGTGGCTTTAGACCCTAAACAACATGATTTGGGGGTAGCTTTGAATGTTCAGCAAAATTTGGTCAATGATGCTAATAGTAAAAAAGAATTGGCTAAATTGGAACAAGCAGCTAATCAGGGTTATAAAGATATTGTTCAATCTATCACCGGTTTTATTAAAACACCGGCTCGTAGCGTGGCTAACACTAAAGATTGGTCAGTACAGCAGGCTTTAAATGAGCCCTTGGTTTATACCGGCGATATTATGGCCGATGCTTTGGGAACCTTTACTAATACTTTGGCCGCCCGTTTGTTAAAAAGATTAATGCAGGGTGAAATACCGAACCCAGCTTCCATTGGTCAAGGTTCAATTTTCGCGGCCGAGTTTGGCAGTGGTGTGGATTATGCCACCAGAGTTAACACCTCTATCGCCACGCCGCAAATTGTTGGCGGGGAAGTGATTGATGTTATAAGTGAATTTTCCAATTGTCCGCAGAATCAGGATTATGCGGCGCTTAATAACTGTACAATTGATTCTAAATTTGAACGAGCTTTAAGGGGAGCTCAAGAGGGCAAGGCCTTGACGGTTCAGGAAGCAGTTGATCAAGGACTGCTTAATGGTAATTGGCCATTTAAGTTAGAAAGACCGCGCGAGGTTAGAATACCCGACGCTTGGTATTTGTCTGATGTAACTAAATTAAGATTAGCTCGTATTTTGCCTTTGGGTTGGGAACTCGCTGCCCAAAAAGTCGGTTCACGCGGCATTACCCTTAATGAAGTTTTAAATAATTTTAGTCAACCCTACATTAATAACGACGTCAATCAGCCTAATCCTTATTATCATTTAATAGATCCTAATTGGATTTTAAAGGCGCCGTCAGCCCAGTGTCGCCTGCAAGGTTCTGGTCAAATTTTGGAACAGCAAGGTTCTAATCGTCAGGAATCTTGTGTTGATACTCAGCACTGTGTGGTGGAAAATCCCGACGGTACTTGCGCTTCTTGGGGTTACTGTACTAAAGAAAAAAATGTTTGGCGTTTAGGTGGAGATAGTTGTGAATTTCCAACTGATTCTGGCCAAGCACCTTTTGCTTCTTGTCAGACTTTTTCGGCTGTGTCCGGTGGAGATACAGCTTCTTATCTAATTAATTCTTTAGCTAGTTTTAATGATGGTGTTTGTACTGGAGCGGCTGGTTGTGGTTGGTATTCTACTGATTTTAATCCTTTAAGCACCGGAGCCGACCGCTACAATTTGAATAATCGTCTTTATGTAAAGAATTTTGACCGTTATGCCTGTTCGTCTAATGATGAAGGTTGTACCTCTTTCTTACGTTTAAGTAATATTTCAACTTCTTTAACAGCTGCTGGTGCTAATCCCGTGGAAAAGGTGGTAAATCAAGTTACAGGTTCATCAAGTCAGGTTTATTCAACCTATGCTACGGTAACAGAGGCTCATTTAAAACAAGCACCTGATTATTTAAAATGTTATGATAATGATCTAAGTAATGATTCAGCTGATTGCAAAAAGTATATTGGTTTTTGTTCAGCCAACGAAGTTGGTTGTGAACTTTATACTCCCCTGGATGGCACGCCAGCTGTACCTGGTCAGCCGCATCCGGATAATACTTGTCCAGGTGATTGCGTGGGTTATCAATCTTATGAACAACAGGCTAGTAGTTTTAATCCGTCTGATAAAGCAACTAAATATTTTATAGCCAAGACAGCTCAATCTTGTCCGGCCGAGGCTGTTGGCTGTAGTGAATTTACCAATGTTGGTTTAGGAGAACAAAAAGAATACTTTACCGAGCTTAGGCAATGTATAAATTTGGGTGAGGGTGATAAAACTTATTACACTTGGATAGGTTCGGATTTGACTGGTTATCAGCTTAAGCCTTGGCAGTTAAAGGCGGCTCCGGCTGATGATGATTATGATAGTTATCCGCCGCCGGCCACGATAGATAATTCTTTGGATTGTACGCCAGGCGGAATTTATCCAACCAGTAATCCCGATTGTAAACAATTTTACACTTCGGACGGCGCGGTTTATTATCGTTTGGCTTCCAAAACTATCATAGCTTCAGATAGTTGTACTCGTTACCGTAAAACCGCCAGTAATCAGGCTGATTGTTTAGCTACGGGAGGCGGTTGGGAGGGCAATGCTTGTTATTATCGGGCTATAGCCAGCGCCAGTCAGACCTGTTCGGCTCAGTATAATGGTTGTCGTGAATATAAAGGGCCTAATGCCAACAGTGTAAAATTGGTTTTTCCTATTTCTACTTTTGGCGACAAAGAAGCTAATACTCGTTTAACTTATGATGCCACCCCATCCAGTGGTTGGTATTCAGGTACACCATCTAACGAGTCAACTTCAGCTTTTGGCCATTCGTATGATTCAGGTTCAGATGGCGTAATTTATAAGGATGTGGTGGGTTCGGTGGCCGCCGGACAAAAATATTTAGTGTCAGTTTGGGCTAAAAAAAGCGGCTTAGGTTCGGTGGCGGTTGTTGAAGATCAGCCGGAGGTTGTTTTAACTTCTCAGTCCGTAAATAATTTAGGCTGGCTAAATCGATTAAGCAATTCTTTAAACCAGGCTAACAAGTTAGCTTGGCAAAATTTATTAGGTGGTTGGTCTTTGATTAATGAAGCCGTGGCTCAAACTGCCAGTGTATCTTTGCAGGCCAGTCCATCAGTTTTTGATAATACTGGTTTTAGTAATGCTTTTTCCACTAATTTAAGCTGGTCAGCTTCTACTACCTCGACCGATGCCATAACTGTTAATATTCCCGGAGTTTTAAGTACTTCTTTCAAAGCTGACAGCCGTTGTTTTTATGCCGGTTCCAAAACCGATCAGCCTTGTACTAATAGTGATAGTTGTCGAGATTTAACACCGGCTTGCGTACCGCAGGATTTTAAGTGTAATAGTGGTTTGAATATTAATAAGGCTTGTTCACCAACTGAAAATAGTTTTTGTCAGCAACCAACAGCCACTTGCCAATCAATTGATTATAAGTGTTCGGGCGGGCCCTATGATGGCAGTGCTTGTAATATTCAAAACGGTAGTTCGGATTGCCGTAATACCACAGCTACCTGTGTGGAGGGTAAATGTTCTAATAATGCCGCCTTATCTTGTACTAGTGATGCAACTTGTCGTAGTACCACGGCGGTTTGTGTAGCCACTAAAAAAGTTTGTTCTAATGAAAATACTAAACCTTGTTCAGTTGATGGTGATTGTCGTTATCCTACAGCTCAGTGTTTATCTACTATCAGCAAGTGTGACTCTGGTTTTAAGTCTGGCCAGGTTTGCAGCGTTAAGGATGATTGTATAGACAAGACGCCGGTTTGTAAGTCTGAACCAACCGGACCTAAATCCGGTACCATCCAGGTAAATTTGCCGACCCAAAGTTTTAGTGATGGTTATACTTTGCCGGTTTCTAAAACTTATGATTTAACCGTTGTTTATAATGGTACTACCACGGTAAATCGTCAGGCGCCAGTACAAGTAAATAATCCACCAGGGACTTTTAACATAACAGCGCCAATTGACGGTTCTAGTAACCAATCTTTAAATCCGACTATCAGCTGGACAGCCTCAGCCCGGGCCAATAAATACGATATTGCTATTAGTGGTGGCACTACTTACAATACCACTACTACGGCCACCAGTTTTACTGTGCCTAGCAATATTTTAACAGCTAATACTAGTTATACCGTTAAGGTTACAGCTAAAAATGACAGTTCTAAAATTCAGGAAAAAACCGTGCAGTTTACCACTCAAGCGTTAGCCACGCAGAATTTTACTATAATTTCCCCAGCTGATAATCCTTTGACAAACGATAATGAAATGGAAAGTCTACCTTTGCCTTTTACAGTAAGTTGGTCTAAATCAACTGATGCTGTTAGTTATGTGGCTATTTTGGAACAGCCGCAGGGGACGGTGGTTTTAGCCAGGACCCTCGGAAAAGACGATTTCAGTATGCCGGTTAATGAAGGGGCTTTAAAGTTAAATACTCCCAATACCACCATTAGGGTAATTGCTTATAACTCGGCTGGTTTGGCTAACGAACAAAAAGTAGCTTTTCACACGCAAAGACCACCCACGGATTTTAATACCACCGATCCGCATGGAAGTAAATCTGTGTCAGCCAAAGTTAGTACGTCTCGGCCTAATTTTACTTGGCAGAAATCTTATTGGACGGAAACTTATAATGTCAGTTTGTGGCGTTATGATGAAGAGTCACCCACCAGTGATCACTTGGTTAAGATAGCGGATAAGGCCGTTAACGGTTCTGTAACTAATTTATTTTTTGATGATTTAGACAAATTGGCTGGATTTACCGATTTAACTACAGGCCAAATTTATGCTTGGCGTATTACAGCCATTAACAAAGCCGGACAGGCTATTAGTGACGGCGGTCAATATTCTTATTTTATCTTATCAACTTTTACTCAGGAGTATGGGTCGTCTGATATTAATTTTTTTACTTTACCTAAAGAAGTTGGGTCTAATAAGGATATTCAATTACCATCAGCACCAACTGGTTTAGCCGCTAACCTGACGGCTTGTTCAGGTGATTGTCCGGCTGGTAAATATAAGGTTACTTTAACTTGGCAAGATAATAGCGATAATGAAACTGGTTTTACTGTTTATCGCGGTGATAATGGTCGAGCTGTTAGGCTTATACAAGTAGCCGCTAATCCTGGTACAGTAAGTTTTATTGATAGGGGTGTGGATCCGGATGATGGTCAGACTAATAAAGGTTTAGCTGTGGACAGCCGATTTGTTTATCAGGTTAGAGCCTACAATACAGGCGGCGAATCTAAAGGTTTGACAGCCGTGGTTAGTACGCCGCGTACAACCATTTCAACTGATATTGGAAACGGCGAGACGCCGTCTGTTAACCAAGGCACAATTTATTTAAAAATGACTTTGAATGGTCAACCAATAGCTGGCGGTGGAGGTTACAGTCTTAATAATAATACGACAGGTAATAGTATTCCGGTTACTGGTTTGGTTTTGAGGTCTAATGAAGCGCCAGGCAATTTTGATTTTATTTGGCGCTCCGGCAGTCCAACCGGAGTTAGTGGGGCTACTGTTTATTCGGTAGAAGCTAACCCCGGCGGTAGTGAATCTTGTGTTGGTAATGACTGCGGTCCGGTTAGTGGTATTTTAGCGGCCGACAGCACTTTAACTTATACAGTAAACTATGTCAGCGCGGCCGAGTCTAGTCTTAATCCTCAGGCAACTATCACCTTTAATTTAAACAGCAGTCAGTTAACTAGTGATTGGCAGCTTTATACCGTAGGTCCAATTGAATTACCCACTGGAGCAGATATTAGCCAAGGCGTTAGGGTACAACTCCAAGCGGCCGGTGTAAGATTCGTATCTGATAATATAACTGTACAAGAAGTTGGTGATAGATTCTTTTTGAAAAAAGATTCTTGGACCACGCCTGGCGTTTGTCAGCCCTCTGGCGACCAGCTTAGGTATTTGGGTTGCCGGGCCTATAAAGATAGGCAGAACCGAGCTTATTCTTTTACTGGTTTTGCTAAAATTTGCCGGCAGGAAGCTGTGGGTTGTGAAGCTTTGGTGGATACTAAAAATTCAGTAAGTCCGCAAGCTCAAAATTTTGTTATCAGTGGACAAAGTATATCTACTACCAAAGATGAAGTAGTTTATCGCATTTACGATAAAGCTAAACAGTGTTCAGCTCAAAATCAGTCTTGTCAAAGGCTTGGTCAACCCGGCTTTACTGGCACTGGTGCTATTTCCGCTTGGTCTGACAAATTTATGAAGCTTGATCCTGATAACTTTAACGACAGCCCGACTTCACCGCTTTGTACTAAGGAACAAGATCGCTGCCAGGAATATACAGCTAGCGGAAAAACTTATTATTTTAAAGATCCAGGCAATAGAACTTGTGAATATAAACAGCTTAGAGCTGGCCAGCCTTATGACTGGTATAAAAAAGGTACCAGTGAGCCTTGTAATCTACTTACCAATGGTAGCTTTGAGAATTTTTCCGCTGTCAGTGGTCTAAAAGGTTCGGGTCAGATAAACGATAACACTCAGGATTATTTTGTTGGTTGGGAAAGAAACGGTGCCACTGGCAACGAAGATAACCGGGGTCAATTATATGCTCAGCCGTCTTTTAACGGTCAGTATTGGGGTAGCAACATTTTACAAGTTAAAAGTACTAATGTTCAGTATTCAGGCGTGTGGTCGTCTCATATTACTTTAGAGCCTCAAGCTAACAATCGTTTATTCTTGATTTCCGCCCAAATATATGTGCCCAAGTCCGAACAGTTGCAAGGCGATTGGACATTGTCTAGGCACGCTTATCCTAAAGTTGGCACTGGTTGTGGCGGCAGCACTTGCCATCATTACGATGTCATAGCCGGTAATCCTACTGTAACTAATAGTGATGATAAAGGTAGTTGGCTTAGTCGTAGTTATATTATAAAAACTAGGCCCAATATAGACACTTTGTCGGTTGGTTTAATAACCAACGAAGGCGGTTTGCGTCAAACCAGCACTGTTTATTTGGACGATGTCCGTTTATTGGAATTGCCTTCTAGTTTAACCGACGATCAAGCCAAAGAATTTTTGGCTGTGCCTTATGCTTATTTGTGCCCAGCTGAAATGTCTTCTTGCAAGGCTTTCCAGGATAATACCTTAACCAATCGGACTTATTATTATTTGGATAATGGCAAGTTAGACAGAACAACTTGCGGCGGTAAGGTGGGCGAAAAAGATGGTTGTTTGTTACTAAATAATTTATCTATGGGTGGTGAACTGGCTTGGTCAGCACCGTTAACTTATGAACAAAGCCGTAGTCAGGATAACACTCAGGTATCGCCCTTGGCGCCTAAAGGTGTTTGTTCCAATAATTTAAGTCAGACTTGTCAAAAGTCAGCTGATTGTCCAGGTGATGACGCCTACTGCTCTTTTGGTTCAGGCGTCCAACCTACTAGTAATACTATTTTGAAAGTTCAGCGCGATCGAGTTTGCGCCGAGTGGTTAGCTTGTCAAACTAGCACCACCATTACCGATTCAGCTGGCAAGTCTAGGGAATTATGTTATTCTTTGGGCCGTTGTAATCAGGCTGCAATTGGCAACGCGGCCGGCGGCTGTGGTAACTGGCTGGAACCGGATAATGAACAACATCCTCTAGATGAAACTGATTATGTGGGTCGAAATATTACCTGGGCTGGTCAGGATTACACTGGTTACTCCATTCCGGGTTTGTGCTCGTTAGATGCCATTAATTCCAGTTCGGCTTGTTCGGTTTCTTTGGCTAGCACTAAAGCTTGCCGTTTGTATCCAGAAGTAGATTCCCCCTTCCCGGCCGAAGTAGCTACCTGGGATTCACAGAGCAAAGAAGCTAAGTTGGTCAGTCGGGCGCCGGGTTATAAGGACGCTAATGTTTGTCAGCCAAGTACCGATCCAGATGAAAATTGTGAGTGCGCTTATCAGCGGGCGGTTTATAAGAATGGTGAAACCAGATTCTATAATTACCGCAGTCTGGCGTTGCCGACCATTAATGAACCACCAGTTACTTGTGAATGTGGTACGGTTGGTTTGACGGACGATTGTCAGGAATTGTGCACGGAAAGAAGTAATCTTAAGCAGATAACTTACGCCCAGGGCTTAAAAGGTTATTGTTTGGAAAAAGATTCTTCCCGCAAAATAAACAACGGTATGGCCAATGCTTGTTTAACCTGGTTGCCGGTTGATGTAGTGCAAGGCGAAGTTTCCATTTATGACGATAAACCCAAGGCAGGTTTCACGGCACCGGGCGGTGGTGATTTATTTTATTGCACGGCCGCTCAGGGTAATGTCCAAAATGCCGGTGTCACCAAAGTTTATACTATGAATCCAATGGCTACTGCCTTACCTTATAATGGTAATACCTCGGTTTTACGTAAAGGGTATTGGGCTAAAACTGTTGATGGAGCAGACTGGACTTATGGTAATGCTATTGGCGGCGTGGGCTGCGTTAATAAACCAATTGGTGTGTTTGATTTTAGCGATAGGCATGGTACTTGTTTGTCTATAAATAATATTAATAGTAATGTTTATTATCCTTTAGTTATTAATGGTCATGTGGATGCGGAATTGGGATTCGTGGTCGGTTTATCTGATTTGGAAAAACAACTAGGAGGTTTATCGGTTATTGACAGTGTTCAAATAGATTATCGTTTAAGAAAGTTTGGTGAAACGAGTGATCCCAATAATCCTTATAGTCCTATCAAACTGAATCGTCAGGTTGTTAATGGTGCTCAGCAAAGGGCTTCTTGTAGTCAGTCTGGTTATAACAATTGTTGGATAAAAGCCAAGATAGATTTTAGCAACCCTGACAAGTTTTTGTATGTTTCTTTGTATGACGAGTATGGAGACAGTAAAGACGGTCCGTCTGCTAATTTTACAGTTTGGATAACTTATAATCTTAGGGAATGGTGTCCATTGGTATCGCAAGTAGTTGACGCCGCAGTCACCGGAGTTAATAATAAAGCGCAAACTAACCGGATAAATGAGTTAAGCAATTATTTTGTGCCCCAGGTTGGCTATGCTTATTCTAGTAGCTCTTTGTCTGGCGGTAATTATATTACTCCGCCTTTTGGCGCTTTTATTCCAAGTAATGGGGCGCTTGGTCCTAAGGTTGATTCTGCTAAACCGG
>JBMORS010000025.1:0-3289 GCA_049319925.1 Patescibacteria group bacterium
TTGGCACTATAGTCAGTTTTCGCGTCGGCGTGGAAGATTCAGAATTTTTGGCCAAAGAATTGGCACCGGTTTTTACAGCTTATGATTTGATAAATTTGGAGCTTTATAACGCTTACGCCAAGTTGCTTATTAACAATGTGCCGTCGCGGCCTTTTAATTTTAAGACTTTGGCGCCGCCGCCCGGCAATATGGAATTGCTTAAACTGGTAAAAGATTATTCCCGGCAAAAGTATGGTAAGCCTCGAGAGGAAATAGAAAAAGCTATAATCGCTCGGGCCCAAAAAACTCCAGCCGAGCTATAGTCTTAGGCAACATTTGGATTAGTGAATAATTTTAGTGTTCAACAATATCCCGCTAGCGCGGGATTTTTGTTTGACGGTCTGTTGCTTATGGCTATATAATTATATAAATAAGACTTAAAAATAAAATTTAAACAAATTTGTAAAGGAAACAAAAGTATGCCATCTACAAACAAAATTACGCTTATAAAACAGCTGGTAGAAGCGGCCAGCAACAATCTTATAACCGCCAATCAGTTACTAGCTGATTTATCGGGCAACACCTCTGTGTCTGGCTCTAAAAAAGTTAGTCCACCGGGTAGTGAAGAAGTGGGCGGCGGTATTCAAAGAACAGAACAAGGCGCTGTTATAATTGAAGGCGTGTTTGACGGTCAGAATATGGTGGGTCCGGATGGTAAAATGTATAGTGTACCGGCTAACTATGCTTCTAAATCTAAATTAGTTGAAGGTGATTTATTAAAATTGACCATTAGTGCTAATGGTTCTTTTATTTATAAACAAATCGGTCCAGTAGATAGAGATCGATTAGTAGGTGTTCTGGTTAAGGACGAAGAGAGCGAAGATTTTAAAGTGCTAAGCCAGGGTCGTTATTTTAAAGTTTTACTAGCCAGTGTAACTTATTTTAAGGGCGGCTTGGGTGACGAAGTTGTTATTTTGGTTCCCAAGAATACTACTTCCACTTGGGCAGCGGTAGAAAACGTTATTAAGGCTGGTGAAACCGCGCCAGTTTTAGAAAATATAGAAAATATTGATTCTAAAGAAGTAGCAGAAGTAGTTGAGGCGCCCAAGGTAGTTGTTAAAAAAGCCGCTAAGGCATCGGTTAAAACCGCTGCCAAGGTTAAGGCTGGGGAATTAAAGGCGGAAAAAATAGAAATTTAGGTTTAGCTAACAAAAAATTTAACTAAAAAACGCTTAATTTTGTAAAAATATTAGGCGTTTTTTAGTTGTTTGCTTAAGAGGGCTTTAAGCGTTACAATAAGTTTTGCTATGACTGAAACAATCTATCGCAAATATCGTCCTATTACTTTTGCCGAGGTTATTGGCCAGGACCACATAAAAAAGATAATTGAACAGGAAATTATAAATAACAAGCTAACGCACGCTTATTTGTTTTGTGGTACTCGCGGCGTGGGTAAAACTACCATGGCCAGACTATTAGCTAAGGCGGTTAATTGCCAAAATAAAAAAACTAAAACAGCCGAGCCTTGCAACCAATGCGAATCTTGTAAGCAAATAAACCAGGGTCGGTCTTTGGATTTAATAGAAATTGACGCCGCTTCTAACCGTCGTATAGACGACATTCGGGAAATTCGGGACAAGGTGCCTTATGGTCCGGCTCAGGCCAAGTATAAAGTAGTTATTATCGACGAGGTTCATATGCTAACCAACGAAGCTTTTAACGCTTTGTTAAAAACTTTAGAAGAACCGCCGGCACACGTTATTTTTATTTTAGCCACTACCGAGCCGCATAAACTGCCGGAAACCATATTATCGCGCTGTCAAAGGTTTGATTTTCATAGGTTAACAGTTAAGGATTTAATGAGCCGTTTGTCTAAACTGGCTCAGGCGGAAAAAGTTAACATAGCCGAAGAAGTTTTACGCGAAGTAGCCTATTTGGCTGCTGGTTCTACCAGAGATGCCGAAAGTTATTTGGGTAAGCTGTTAAGCCTAGGAGAGACAACTATAACTTTGGACCAGGCGGGATTGGTACTACCTCGGGCCGACGCGGCCATAGCTTTGTCTTTTGTTTCTCATTTAGTAGACAAAAATCCAGCTAAGGCGGTAGCTCAATTTAATGATTTTTTATTAGCTGGTGGGGATTTGGGTTATTTTTACAGCCAGACTTTAGAATTGATGCGTAAATTATTGTTGGGTAAGCTGGGCGGAAATTTAAGCGATTATTCAAACCTGCAACTTAAAAAAGAACAAGAAAAATCTTTGTCGGCTTTAGCGACTAAAGCCAGCCAATCTTTTTTGCAAACAATGATATTGGTTTGGCTGGAAGCAGACAGTTTAAAAAAACAGGCTCAAGGTTCTCCTGTACCTTTGGAATTGGCGGCCATAAAAATTTGTCAGTCTGAGGGGGAAGATTGGCAACCAACTAGGCCTTTAAAAAATAATCCTGCTCCAGTGGCTCCTTTGCCTAAGGCAGAAACTCCGTCTCAGCCAGCAGCCGAAGTATTAAGCCAGAGCAATAAAATAAATTTAACTTTAGACAGCATAGTTAGTGAGTGGAGTAATATTATTAATAAATTAAGAGATTTAAATCATTCTTTGTCTTTTATTCTTAGTATCGCCAAACCAGTTAAGCTGGCTGGAAACGAATTGACTATAGGTTTTAAGTATAAATTGCATCAGGAGCGGGTGCATGATAAAAAAATAAGACAACAAGTAGAAGACGTTATTAGTCAGTCGGTAGGCAGTACAGTAGTGGTTAAAACAGCTATGGAAGAACAAAATAGGGAAAAAGGCGGGGATTTGCTAAGCAATGTTTTAAATACCTTTGGCGGCGAATTAGTCTAACAGGCTTGATTTTTATATAATTAGAGATTATAATCTGGCTCGTTGGCTTTAATTTGTGTTTAAAGCTGGTAAGCAAGTCTAACTGGCCCCGCCAATTATTTAAGCTTATTTAACAATTATTTCTTTTAAGTGCTGGGAGATCGTCTAATGGTAGGACGCCGCGCTCTGGACGCGGTAATCATGGTTCGAATCCATGTCTCCCAGCTTTTAAAAGAAGTGATTATAATTGGCGGGGTAAATATCCCGCCGCGCTCTGGACGCGGTAATCATGGTTCGAATCCATGTCTCCCAGCTTTGTATGCAAATGGTTATCGGTTTACCATGAATAATAAAATAAATTTTTAATTTATGGCCGAAAGAGATAAATATCGTCAATGTTTAAATTGTGGGGCTGAGTGTTTTAGTTTTAAAAGAGGATATTGTTTAAAGTGTTATCGATTAAACTTAAAAATTGAAAAATTTAATGA
>JBMORS010000026.1:0-3120 GCA_049319925.1 Patescibacteria group bacterium
TATTTGGCGTAGGTTTTTTAAAAATATTTTTTTAGCTTTAATAACATGTAGGTTGGTAAAACCAATTTTGTTTAGAGATTTTTTAACTAAAGTACTTTCGTTTTGTCTCATAAAACCAGTATCAACGTGTAGAGCGTAAACCCGATCATTACCCAAAGCTTTACTGATAGATGCCAAAGCCACAGTAGAATCGACTCCGCCGGAGGCGAGCAAAAAGACCTTTTTATTTTTAGCTTGGTTAATGGTTTCTTTAATAATTTCCGCTGTTAAAGAGTTTTGTTGGTTGGCTTTGGCTTTACAGATATCAAAAACAAATCTGGTAATGATGCTTAAGCCGTAGGCGGTATGATGAACTTCGGGATGGAATTGCAGTCCAAAAATTGGTTTTGATTTATGGGCTATGATTGCCTGTTTTAAGGTCGGAGTACTACCTAAGGTAATAAAATTTTTAGGAAGTTTAGTTACGCTGTCACCGTGACTCATCCAAACCACGCTGGTTTTTGGCAAATCCTTTATCAAAGGGTGATCTTTTTTAATTGTTAGATTGGCTAGGCCATATTCTCTAATTTGACTAGGCATTATTTGTCCGCCCCAAACATGAGCTATTAACTGATGACCATAACATAGACCTAAAATCGGCCGGTTTAGCTTAAGGATTTGTTTATTATATTTTAGGGGGTTGTTTATGACACTTCTAGGCCCACCGGACAGGATTAAGCCCTGGATTTTATTTATTTGTTTTAAGGGGGTGGTGGGGGTAAATATTTTATAGGCTACCCCTAAGTCTTTTAGACGCCGGCCGATTAGATGAGTATATTGTGAGCCAAAGTCAATAATGGCTATGAATTTACTATTAGTCATGAATTGATTGTAGCGTTTAAAGCTGATAGTATCAAAGTATATTTAGAATCAAGAATTAAAAATTATGAATCATGAGTTAGTTGCTTAATTCTAGCTTATATTTTTATGACTTTCCCTTTATACCTTACTTACGATGATGTTTTGTTAGAACCCGATTATTCTGACTTGAGACGGGTGGATGTGGATTTGTCCACAACTTTAGGAAAAATTAAGTTAGCTGTTCCAATATTATCGGCCCCTATGGATACGGTAACAACTAGTGCTTTGGCTATAGCCTTAGCCAGGCTAGGTGGTTTGGGTGTGATTCATAAAAATATGTCAATCACGGCTCAGGTTGGAGAGGTAAACAAAGTTAAGAGAGAAAAATTATTGGTGGGGGCCGCTATAGCTTATGGTGACGGAGCCTTTGAGCGAGCCGAGGCCTTGCTTAAGTCGGGTGTGGATTTATTAGTAATAGACACAGCCCATGGTCATTCTAAGGGTGTTATAGAAATGACTAAGCAAATTAAAAAAGATAAAAAATTTAATAATTTAACCTTGGTATCAGGTAACGTAGCTACGGCCGCTGCTGTTAGAGCCTTAATAAAAGCTGGGGCTGACGTAGTAAAGGTGGGGATTGGGCCGGGTTCTATTTGTACTACTAGGGTAGTGGCTGGTATAGGTGTACCTCAATTATCAGCCGTCATTTTAGCAGTTAAGGAAGCTGATAAGTTTAAGAAACCAGTTATTGCTGATGGCGGAATAAATTATTCAGGTGATATGGTAAAAGCTTTAGCGGCCGGGGCTAAGGCCATTATGTTGGGAAGGCTTTTGGCTGGTACTAAAGAGTCACCTGGTAAATTAGTTAAGACTAAATTAGGTTGGTTTAAGACTTATCGGGGTATGGGTTCTTTCGAGGCTATGCAACAAGGTAGTAAGGATAGATATGGTCAGGCTAATTTTAAAACTAAACAGTTGGTACCAGAAGGGGTTTCGGCTAAAGTGCCTTATGTTGGTAGTTTGTCTGATTATTTACATCAAATGGTGGGAGGAATAAAATCCGGTTTTGTTTATATCGGAGCTCGTAATTTATCAGATATTAAAAAGAAGGCTAAATTTGTTAGAATTACGTCCGCCTCTCTTAAAGAAAGCCATCCCCATGATTTGTTAAGCGTACAAGCCGCGCCCAATTATAATAAATAAACCAAAACATCCCGCAGTCGCGGGATGTTTTTAGAAGTTTGCCGTAGTCTTTTTGAGGCTGTTAGTGATAACTACTAACCCCAAGAAGGTAGAGGATTTATTTGCGGGCAATCCTCTAAGCCCTTTAGGCAAAATAACAGAATTAATTTAATTTTGGTACCTGCTCTCCGGCGTTCCTGATAAGAGAATTGACTTGAGTTTCAAGGCGCCGTTATGCCTAGCTTATTATCACTAAATTTCCACCTCGAAAAGTAGCTACACATAAGCCTGGGTATGTTAACAGACTGAGATAATTTAGCAAGTTTTTTACAGTTTTTTACCTTAGGTTAGTTAATTTATGTGCCACTTCTTTATTAGTTAAATAATTAAAAACACCCTTTTATATAAAAGGGTGTTTTTAATTAGTATGTTAATAGTGGTCGTATCTAGACTTTCCCTCGTATCCGACTCGCGCCCTTCGAGTCTTAGGGTTATTAGTTATTTAACTGTTAGCTATAGACTATAGGCTACTAGCTATTAATGGTGGGCGGTACTGGACTCGAACCAGTGACCTTTACAATGTCAATGTAACGCTCTAACCAGCTGAGCTAACCGCCCGTAGATTGTTTAAAATTGGATCTAGGTATATATCATGCCGAAGTTCAGAAATTTTTTCAAGTGAGCACCAAATAAAGTCAGTGTGTTCTTGGGGGTTAAGTTTTATCTCCCCAACAGTTTGTACTAGATAGGTTAATCGAACAACATGTTTATCAGGATTTCTTAAAATATCTTGAGCCTGAATTATTTGCGGTTCCTTAGTTATGGTTAAACCAGTTTCTTCGGTTATTTCTCTTTGCAGGGCTTTCATAATAGGTTCACCAATATTTATTCGTCCGCCTGGTATGTCCCACCTGGGTTCGTTTTCTCCTGGATAAGGTTGAGTTCTTTTGAGTAGTAGATAATCGCCGGATTGATTTTTTATTAAAGCTTTGACGCCAACTTGTAACTGCATAAGTAGTTTTTAGTTGTTAGTCTTTAGTTATTAGTTTGGGTTTCAAAACTCACCACTATAAACTATAGACTATGAACTATTAATGG
>JBMORS010000027.1:0-3095 GCA_049319925.1 Patescibacteria group bacterium
TTGGTCCAGAGAACGATACACGTTGGACGAAGGTTTGTCACGGGCAGTCAAAGAAGTTTTTGTTAAAATGTATAACGATGGTTTAATTTATCGGGGTAAAAGAATTGTTAATTGGTGTACTCGTTGTGGCACAACACTGGCTGATGATGAAGTGGAGTATAAAACCAGTCGTAATAAATTTTATTATTTAAAGTATGGCCCGATTGTTATAGGTACAGCCCGGCCGGAAACCAAGGTTTTAGACAAAATTATTATTGTTCATCCAGATGACGAACGTTATCAAAAGTATATTGGCCAGGAGTTTGACGTGCCTTGGATAGATGGGACAGTAAGGGCCAAAGTAGTGGCTGACGAAGTGGCGGAAAAAGACACTGGTACCGGTGCTATGACTATTACGCCGGCTCATAGTTTTGTAGATTTTGAATTAGCTCAAAAATATGGTTTTGACATAGTGGAAATAATTGGCCCGGACGGTAAAATGACTCAAGCGGCTGGAAAATTTGCCGGTTTGCCAGTTAAAGAAGCCAGAAAAGCTATAGTGGAAGAACTGCAAGGCAAGGGGTTGGTGGCTAAAATAGACGAAAATTATGAACATAATTTATCTATTTGTTATCGTTGCAGTACGCCTATAGAACCCATGCCGTTGGAGCAGTGGTTTGTGGCTATAGACAAAGAGTTTATTACTTTGAACGGTGAGAAAACAACTTTAAAGCAATTAGCTTTGCAGCCAGTTAATAGCGGTCAGATTGAAATTATTCCCGAGCGTTTTTCCAAAATTTATTCTCATTGGTTAAATAATTTAAAGGACTGGTGTATTTCTAGGCAGATTTGGTTTGGTCACAGAATTCCGGTTTGGTATTGTGGTATTAAGTCTAGTACCAGCAAAAGAATGGGCTGGGCGACAGATGTGGTATCTCAGGTTAAATCCGGAAAAATTTGCACTTACAGATTACGCGATCATGGCTTTACAATTGGTGATAAGGTGATATTTGAGGACAGTTCAAATCATCGAGTTTTTGGCTACGGCCTTATGACTCAAGTTAATAAAATTAAAGTTAAAGATATTAATTTACAAGATAAAAGTCATTACGCAACATATGATGGCCTGGATAAATTAATTGAAGCTCTTAAAAGGAGAAATCCTGGTAAATTAGTTAACGAAGAAACAGTGGTTTGGTCTTATGTTTATGAATTTGATGATCAAATACCGCATAGAGATTGTGGATCTATGATTGTTTCGGCCAAGGATTCTTTGTCATGTCCTACTTGTGGTAATAAAGAATTGCAGCAAGATCCAGATACCTTGGATACTTGGTTTTCTTCGGGCTTGTGGACTTTTTCTACTCTTTTGAATAAAGATTACAATCAATATAAAACTTGGCAGGACTGGCTAGATAATAGTCCGGATTTAAAAAACTATCATCCGACTAGTTTTATGGAAACGAGTTATGATATTTTATTTTTTTGGGTGGTCAGGATGGTGTTAATGACCAAGTACGCTTTGAATAAAATACCTTTTGCCAAGGTTTATTTTCATGGATTAGTGCGCGATAAACAGGGTCGTAAGATGTCTAAATCATTAGGTAACGGTATTGATCCTCTAGCTATGATAGATAAATATGGAGCTGATGCTTTGCGTTTGTCTATGATAGTTGGTACTACGCCGGGCAATGATTTTAAGCTCTATGAGGAAAAAATTGCCGGCTATCGTAACTTTGTTAATAAACTTTGGAATATTAGCCGGTTTATTTTGATTAATTTAGACAAACCTCAAGTTACTGATATGGCACCCGAGTCTAAAACTTTGTCTGATAGGTGGATATTATCCCGTTTGTCTAGAATAGTTAGTTTGGTTACAGATAAACTAGAAAATTATGAATTGTCTATGGCTGCTGAATCTTTATATGATTTTACTTGGCATGACTTGGCTGATTGGTATTTAGAAGCAGCTAAAATAGAAGGTGATAAAGATAAAATGCTTAGTTATTTGTTGACTCAGATATTAAAATTGTGGCATCCTTTTACTCCGTTTGTTACAGAAACTTTGTGGCGTGAATCATTTGGCAAATCAGCCGGTTTTTTAATGATACAAAACTGGCCAAAAGTAATTGATAAAATAGACGAATCAGCCGAAGCGGAGTTTAAAAAAATCCAAGACATCGTGACGGCTATTAGAAATTATCGATCCAGTAGCAAAATGACATCTAGTCAGATATTGAAATGTTTTATTAAACATGGAGAAATAAACAAAGAAGGTAAGAAGCTAATAGAGGATTTAAGAACCAAATTAAATTGGTATGATAAATTGGACACCTATCAGGAAGTGGTAGTCGGCGATGTAGTTTTAGGAGTTGACTCGACTCTGGTTGAGTAGTAGGATTAACAGTTAAGTATTATGTTTGAGAATATAAATTACAAAGAGGTGTTGGCTCATAACGAAAAGGTTAATCGAGACAACATAGAAATAGCCCATAATTTAATAGAGGAAATTTCCAGTCAGCATATAGAATTAGGTCGCGGTGATGAGGCTAGGGTTTATTTTTCCCAGGATGATAAAAGGCAGGATTTTTGCGTAAAAGAATTACATATTCCACCCAGGGTTTTTGTGGTCAATAGTATTGAACAGGAAATGTCCTTGCAGGAGCAGGCTATTCAGTGTGGGGTTAGATCTCCTAAGCCGGTATTATGCTTGGAAACTGATCAGGGTGAATCTTTTATGGTTATGGAAACCATTAAAGGGCACAGTCTTTTGGATATAATAGAAAAGAAAATTCCATTGCCTGATAAATTTGAAGAAGGGTCTTTTTGGGCTGAATTAAAAGATATGATAAATAAATTACATTCGGATCAGATTTATCATCGTGATATTAAATTAGCCAATATTATGTTGGAGTATTCTAGTGGTCGGCCGGTGATAATTGATTATGGTCGGGCTGCTAGAGTAGTAGGAGAAGATAATCCTTATATTGATATTGATTATGCTAAAAATGAGCAGATTAATTATAAAGATGATTTAAGAGCTCTGGCTGCTACCAGAGGGCAGTTTGTTTCACACTTGACAAGTCAGTCTAAATAGATTAATATATGATATTAAA
>JBMORS010000028.1:0-3071 GCA_049319925.1 Patescibacteria group bacterium
ACGTTATCAGGTATTAAGTTCTTCGGGTAAAAGAAATATTCAAGGCTTTAATCAGTTGGGTGGAGAATTAATGCCTTATATAGTAGTGGTGATAGATGAATTGGCTGATTTAATGGCTGTAGCCGCCCAAGACGTGGAAACAGCTATTATTAGGTTAGCGCAAATGGCCCGGGCGGTTGGTATACATTTGGTGGTAGCCACGCAGCGGCCATCGGTTGATGTTATTACGGGGTTGATTAAGGCTAATATAACTTCGCGGATAGCTTTTGCGGTGGCTTCTAGCACTGATTCCAGAACAATTTTAGATACCAGTGGCGCTGAAAAACTATTGGGACGCGGTGATAGTTTATTTATTTCAGCGGATTTATCTAAACCCAAACGTATTCAGGCGGCTTTTATTGGTGATGCTGAAATAGAAAGAGTGACTAATTTCTTAAAACAAGCCGCTCAGCCGGATTACAATCCAGAAATAGTTTTAAAACAATACAACAATAATTCAAGCGGATTAAATAGCAGTGGTTTGGATGATGGTGATGAATTGTTGGGCGAAGCGCAAGAAGTGATAATAAAGGCCGGTAAGGCCTCGGCCTCTTTTTTACAAAGACGGCTTAGGGTTGGTTATGCCAGAGCCGCTCGTTTGCTGGATTTATTGGAAGAAAAAGGAATAATTGGTCCAGGCGATGGTGCCAAGCCTAGAGAAGTATTGGTTAGTCATCAGGATTTAGTGGATGACACAGCTAGTCTGCCGGAGGAAGGGGAGGAGGAATTAGTGGAGGAAGAAGATTTGACGGACGAGACAGAAATAGAAGAGGAAGATAAAAGAGATTAAAGTTTAAAGATAAAAAATCAAGATTACTGCTTAAAATCCTAAAACCTAATATCTAAATCCTAAATAAATTCCAATATTCAAAATTAGGAATTAAGATTTGGATATTATTTAGACATTAGGATTTAAAATTTAGGGTTTAATTTATTTAGTTTTATTTAATGCCTCGTTTTAATACTCATCAAATTAATAGTGGTGGCCAACAAGGTTCAATTTTAACTAACCAACGTCAGGCTAGAGGTTTGTCATTAGACAAGGTTAGTCGGACAACCGGTATTAATGGTCGTTATTTGCAGGCTTTGGAGCAAGGTCGTTGGTATGATTTGCCGTTTGGTTCCTATGGCCGAATGTTTTTTAAAAAATACGCGCAGTTTTTGGGTTTAGATCAAGCTGATTTAAAATTTGATTCGGTTTTACCGACACCTGTTTTTTTTAATCAAGCCAGAAGTTTTGGGCAGGCCAGTCAATTAACTGGTTCTTGGCAAAAAAATCGCTTGGTATTGTTGTTGTTAATCGGAGCCGCTGTTTTAATTTATTTACTAGCCGGCGCCTGGCTGGCTATTGTACCACCGCGTCTTAGTCTGGTTGAACCGATTGGTGATTTTACTACAGCCCAGCCGACTGTTTTGGTAAAAGGTACTACCCGGCCCGGCACTTTGGTTTTTATTAATAACCAATCTTTGGCTGTTGGTGAAACAGGCGGTTTTTCTGTTCAAGTGCCCTTGCAACCCGGACTTAATACTTTGACGATAGAAGCTCAAAAAAATTATGGCCAGCGCATAGGCCAGGTTAGACGGATTATGTTTAAACCAGCCGCGGAAGTTGGTTTGCCTTTGCAAATATTTTGAAAACTTAAAACTCAAAAGTCAAATTTCAAAACTACAACCTAAAAGTCAAAACTATTTAGATTTGAGTTTTTATCTGTGTTTTTTAGATTTTAGCTTTGACTTTTTATTTAAATACACGCATTATTTATAACTCTTATTAAATTTATTAATTTGTGCTATTATATTTAAACTAAACCTTAATAAGGAGGGTTGTAATTTTTATGAAATCAAGTAGTAAAAAAATATCGGTTAATCCCGAAAGCACTGGCCGGCAAAAGGCCGCTCAGTTGGCTATAGACCAAATAAAACAGCGATTCGGCGAGGGCGCTATTATGAAGTTGGGCGAAGCCCAAACTATGTCAGTGGATACTATACCAACCGGTTGTTTGTCTTTGGATATTGCTTTAGGTGGCGGTTTGCCTAGGGGTAGGGTAATAGAAGTTTTTGGGCCAGAAGCTTCAGGTAAAACAACTTTAACCTTGCATGCCATAGCTGAGGTTCAAAAAGTGGGAGGGTTGGCCGCTTTTGTGGATGCCGAGCACGCTTTGGATCCTTTGTACGCTAAAAAAATAGGTGTTAACATAGATGATTTGTTAATTTCCCAGCCAGATAACGGTGAACAGGCTTTGGATATTGTAGATACTTTGGTTAGGTCTAATGGCGTGGATATTATAGTGGTTGATTCGGTGGCCGCTCTTACTCCCAAGGCCGAAATAGAGGGCGATATGGGGGACCATCATATGGGCCTGCAAGCCAGATTAATGAGCCAGGCTTTAAGAAAATTAACAGCCATTATTTCCAAGTCTAAAACCGTGGTTATATTTTTGAACCAGACCAGAATGAAAATTGGCGTTTTTTTTGGCAACCCAGAAACCACCACCGGCGGTATGGCTTTAAAGTTTTATTCTTCCGTTCGGGTGGAAATTAGACGTATTGGCCAGATAAAGCAGGGTGAAAAAATGGTTGGTAATCGTACTCGCGTTAAAGTGGTTAAAAATAAAGTAGCGCCGCCTTTCCAGGGTGCCGAGTTTGATATTATGTATAACGAAGGTATTTCTTTGTCCGGTGATTTAATTGATTTAGGTTCAGCCCAGGAGATTATAAAAAAGAGCGGCAATACTTTTAGCTATGGCGAAGTTAAGTTAGGCGTGGGCCGCGAGCAGGCCAAACAATTTTTAAGGGATAATCCTAAAGTAGCCAAACAAATCAGAGAAGAAGTTCTTAAAAAGGTAACCGAGGACAGACTGGCGGGTAAGTAATCCCTGTATAATTTAAAAATCAGGTTATATAAATTAGAATAATAATACCCTGAACTATTGTGAAAACTAGTTCAGGGTAGGGTTTATAATTAGTCTTCCTCTTCAATAATATCATCAAGAGGATTTTTTACTTCTTGACCGCTGCCCCTACAAATTGGG
>JBMORS010000029.1:0-3013 GCA_049319925.1 Patescibacteria group bacterium
ATCGAATTTGGAAAACACCCTACGAATGGCTGCACTACTACAATTTCGAAAGAATACATCTAACCTTAAATGGGTTAACTCCTCAGGAGAAGCTGGAAAGTGTCACCATTAAATGTTGACTATACGTCTCTATGGGTAACTATTTAAACCAGCTACCTAAATTGCCCCATAAGGTTATAGCGCTGAACAATCCAAAGAAAAGAAAAAT
This sequence comes from Patescibacteria group bacterium, assembly GCA_049319925.1. GTDB lineage: Bacteria > Patescibacteriota > Patescibacteriia > Veblenbacterales > UBA10138 > JAHITT01. The sequence goes on from JBMORS010000029.1 coordinate 209, forward strand.
GATAATTATAATAGCTTGACGCCACATTTTGGGCTGGAGTATTTTTGGTAATAATTTGCGGTTCATCCAATTAACCAGGCCGACATGAATAAACATAGCTACGGCATTTATAACTGCGCCAATTATTATTAAAGTTTTTGGCTCATAAATATTAAACAAAAATAAAATGATGCCGAATATTATTTGTGCCCACAAAAAACCGTAATAGATTTGGCCGAGCGGTAGCTGGTTTTTATTATTTAGCTTTTTAAGGGCCAGATTTTCAGCCATAATGCGCGAGGTGGAATCTAGTACGCCTAATTGAGTTTGCCAGAGCATTATGCTTACTACCAGTAAAAAGATAGTGCCAATAATAGGGGAGACTAGTCGGCCAATAGCTTGGCCTTCGTTAATAATAAATTTTATACCCTGCAGGTTGCCAGCTAGGCCATAGGTGGTGGTGTAGCTTAATATCATTAATAAACAAATGCCTACAAAACCTAAGAACCAAAAAACCAGCAGATGTTCCAAATTTATGCGCCGCCACCAGGCTTTAAAGTTAGCTAAATTAACAGGTGTTAAATCAAAATCCTGACCGGTTAGTTTTATGGTAGGTTGGTCTTTTTTATTACGGAACAAACCGCTGATTTTTTGAGCATAATAACCCATACCATAACCTTTTTCTCGAATGTAAATTGATTGAGTTAAGTTTAAGTTGCCGCCGGCACCAGCATAGGCAAAGGCTCCCAAAAAAGTGGCCAGAGCCAAACCTTCGGGCAGCCATTTATAGCCTTCACCTTGTCCGACTAAACCTTGGGCTAAACTTAACCAATCAGTTGATTGGCTTATAATAACAGCTAATACGATAATGAAAGGCAGACCGACAAAAATTATAGTTTTGGTTACTTTTTCCATTAAACCATAAACTGTCCGTCCGGAACTTATAAGTAAACCGATTACTATAAGAAATAATATAGCTAGCCATTTAAAATCATTAAGTCCGATAACGTGAGCAAAAACTTGAGCCGAAGCCGCTACAATACCTGGCAGACCAAAACCCAAAAAAGTAGAAATAATAAACCACCACGGGCTACCGGACCAAATTTTTTTTAAACCCACAAAAACGCTTTCGCCTTTAATAAGGGCGTAGCGTTCTATTTCCATATTTATAAAAAATTGAAAAGTTATTCCCAAAAAAGCGCCCCAGGCAATACCCAGGCCAAAGTTGCTGGACAGATAGGGCCACAGAATAACCTCGCCCGAACCAAAACCCAAAGCCAGCATAATAAAACTGGGACCCAAAAGTTTTTTTAAAGGCAAAGCCGGCGGTAAGGCTTGGGTCATATTATTTAGTTGGATAAAGGTTAGGATTGGTAAAAGGAATCAAAGCCAGCACGACGGCTTCACGATAATAAGTAGCCCGGGTTATGGCGTTGCCTGTTAAAATTCCCACAGCGCCGTTTTTTTGTTTGGAATTGGTTTGACCAAATACTTGATCATCAGCTTCACCCAATTCTAAGCCTTGTTTTATTAATTCAGCTACTTGAGGTGGTAAATAAAAACTGGCCGTACGGGCCTGACTAATTTGGCCGGTTTTATTTTTAATAACTATCCAGGCAAAGGCTTCTAGGCCGTTTAAGTTATTTTCCACTCCGCCTTCTAATCCTACCCAATATTCGGCGTCAGTTTTTATTTTGGAAGCTTCGGCTACCCGATTTAAAGCGCCTTGCAGAGTTTCTTTATTGCTTAGGGGTTGATTGCTAACACCAGATAACGCTGTTAAACCTTCAAAAATAAATTCTTTACCCGGTAACATTGCAGCAAAACCGTCTTTGACGGCTTGAATTTTTACTGGATTTTGCGAGGCAATTATTACTAAGTCCATATAGTTTATAGTAATATTATAACATAGTGTAATAATTGACATGTAACTGGGCTGCCGGTATTATACTTTAGCATTGGGACTTAATGTTGTATTTAAGGAGAGGTGTGAGAGTCCCTAAAGTATAATGTTAACATTATACTTTAGGGCAGGGGTTTATTCGCCAACTGGCGGAAGATAGCTTGCCCCGTAGAAGGGCGGAGGGGTGCGAGAGTGGTTTAATCGGACAGTCTTGAAAACTGTTGTGCCGCAAGGTACCGAGGGTTCGAATCCCTCCCCCTCCGCTCTCTTACGGGGTCGCGAAAAACCGTTGTGTCGCAAGATGCATAAGATAAATAAAAATAGTAGTTTAATTATTAGTTGGGGGAAGGGTGGCCGAGTGGCTTAAGGCAACAGGTTGCTAACCTGTGACCCTTTACGGGGTCTCATGGGTTCGAATCCCATCCCTTCCGCCAACTAATAATTATCTAGATATTAGACTAGATTGCTTAAGGCAATCCCGCGTCCGCGGGACTAACCTTTTGACCCTTTACGGGGTCTTGCGGGTTCGAATTTTGTACAATGAATATCATCATAATAAAAGAAAGTTCACCTTTTGTGGGTGGACGTTTTTATTATTGAAATCAATCCATTTGTCTATAACGAATGTGCGGCCTGAATGCTTAAAAAATCGCTCTTCTGGAGCTTTTTTGATATAATTATATTAAATAAAAATATATTTATGAGCAAGAAACAAAAAATATCTGGGTATATAATGGCTGTTATAGGGTTTATAATGCTTGTGACAAATGCAATAGCCTATCTTTTTCATCTCGGTTTTAAATCTCCGCCTCTAACAGTGATAGGTATTGTATTTGTTGTAATAGGTATGGGCACTGTTTGCAATCATAAATTAGAAAAAGATAAATAATATGAAAACTATTAAATGGACTGCCAGAATACTG
>JBMORS010000030.1:0-3006 GCA_049319925.1 Patescibacteria group bacterium
GAAATACAATCATTTGGATCCAGTGGAGAAATCAAGTTTATTTAAAGAAATGATTACTGAGGGTATGAATCACCCTAAAATTTTGGAGCAAAGAAAAAATAGATGTTTTAAGGAGAAGTTGCCTTTAGTCATTGACAACTAGCTACTTTAGTTGTATTATTATCTGTTAAGATAGTATTAATAATAAATAATATGGCCGAAATATTATCACAAGATGAGATAAATAAATTACTTAATCAAGGTAAAATTAAGGATAAAATAAATCCGGCTGATTTTGAAAATGCTTTTGCCGAGGCGGCTGATAATATTGTCAAAAAAGACCAAGAGAACGAACTAGAAAAACCAAAACAGGTTATAAATATTATTCCTTTGACTGAGGAAAATTATAACCAGGCTTTTGCAATATTAAAAAAAGGTGGCTTAAGTAAATTAAATAAAGACGATTTAGATTGGCTGGACAAGAATAAAATTAAGCGGACTACTAATAGTGAAATTAGAAAAGCCCTAAAGGATTTTATGGAAGAATACAAAAAGACTATCGGTCTGCCACAGGTTGATAAAACAACTAATCAAGTAGTTGATAATTCTATTCAAAATCAACCAGCGGTTAATAGCCAAACAGTTCAGGCTGAAATTAATAATCCAGTTGCAGCCAGAGAAACAGTTCCTGCTAATAAATTAGCAACTGATTTTGTTAAATTTTTTAATATAAAATTAGAAGAACTTAATAACTTACCTGGATTTACGGAATTATCAGATGGGCAAAAAGCCTTATTATTGGAAAATTTAAAACAGACGACTTTGTCTAAAATAAAAAGCGAGGCCTTGGACGATTATAAAAAACAAACCAGTGAATCTGGATTTTTTACCAAAGTTAAACGCAGTTTGTTAAAGAAATATTATGTAGCCAAAGAAGCTAAAGCTAAATCAACTGAATCAAAAAGCGGCGGACTAACGGAACATCGGGCTGACCTGGAAGCTTTAATAACGATTATAAAAAATAGTGGTTTGGATGCCGCGGTTGGTAACAACGGTCAGATAGAAATTTTATACGGCGGTCGAGCAGAGGAATATACTAGGACAGCGCCTGATGGCAGCCTTAAGGAATTAAATGCGGCTGATCAGGCCAAATTAATTAATTTTAATAAAGCAGCCACTGTTTTTAGCCAAATACCCTATGAATGGTCTTTACCCGAGGCTAGTCATAAGGAGCAAAAAGCCTTTACTAAAGCCAAGAAGGATTATGAGCAGGCTTTGGCTGATTTATTAAAGTTAAAAAAAGATAAATTAGGCAATGATAAGGAAGCCGCTTTAGCAACTAAGGATATTGATTATCAAGTGCAAATGTCCAGGTTGTTTAATACTAATCCGGATGTAGAAAAATCATTAAAGCAAATAGATTCGGAAAAGTTTTGGCTTAAAGCTTATGGTAATGTAGCGGCGGAAAGAGGGGTTTATTTTGCTGGCGGTATGGCTGGCCGGGCTTTAGCAGCCGGCGCTTTGGGTGTTTGGGCAGCGCCAGTGGTAGCGGCCGTGTCAGGCGCTACAATGGCTTGGCGCAGGTTTAAGCAGGATATGGCGGAAACAGAATCAGCTCATCGGCGCGGCGTGGATTTTACCTCTAAAGATGAAAAAGTCTTAAAGGAAAAAATAAAAGCTAATAAGGAAAAACTTGTAAAAGCCAGAGAATTACTGGAAGTTAAACAATTAGTTAGCAATGTGGCTGATATAGACGACCCAACCCGGGAAGTGCCTCAGGAAATTAGGGAATTACATAGGGATATTTTGCAGGCTATAGAAGAGGCTAGTACTTTGAACAAGGAACTATATGAAGCTGGTTTAAAAAAAGCTGATAAAGCTTTTGTAACAGCCGAGCAGGCTAAACAAAAAATAGACCAGTTGTTGACCAAGTTTGAATCGGCTGATGGAGACAAAAAACAAGAATTGGGTGGCTTAATAAGAACCAGAATTTTTTATACCAAAGACAAATTAGATAAAGGTTTGATTAATTTTGGAGCTGATGATAAAAACTTATCTAATAAGTATGAGCTTTTAAAAATTTTAAGCTTGGCCGAAGCGGCAGTCATGGCTGGGGATAATAAATTATTAGTGGATGCGGATGGTTTGTCTATAGAACAAAGATTAAGGAGTTTTACTAAACAGCATGAAGACATAGTAAGTTCTCGTAAATGGAAAAAGGGTCTTAAATCAATGACTTATGGAGCGGTAGTTGGCGCTGGTTTTGCTGGTTTGGGCGGCTGGCTTAAAGAAGGGGTTTGGAATTTAGTTGGCGGTTCAAAAACCCAAACTGTTTCTGAGTTAATGAATCAGTCTGGTTCACCTAAATTTTCCGAAGATATTATAAAAGATGGTCAGGCTATAGATGCTCTGTCTCATAAATACGGGTTTAAGATTCCGGATTTGTCGCAGGCCGAGGCCACTACTATTAAAGGCCAGGCTGATTATTTGCGGGGCTTAGATGAGGCAATATCAAATACCAAAGTTAATGGTCAATCAATGACGCCGGAAATCTGGCAAGAATTTAAACTCAAGCATCCGGAAATGTTTGCCCAGGGTAAGATTCCTACAGCTGAAGAACTAACTGCCCGTTGGCAAAAGGATATAGATATAGTTACCGTAGGTTCGGGTGAAGGTATAGAGCATAAAGCTATTCAGCAAATTTTGGACAATCCTAAAAAATTTGGTTTTGCAGGTGACATAACCGATACTAAGGCGGTTAGAGATTTTGCCAATACTTTAGCCCACCAAACAGCAGTGGAACAAGGTTATGTGACGCCCGAGGGTGAATTGAGGTTAAAAGCTTCGGCTAATGGTGAGGAAGTTCGTTTTGTTATGGGTCCTGACGGTAAGGCTCGTTACGAATTTAGCGAAGGGTTAGATAGTCAGGATGTTTATCAGCATATACCAACCCCTAAAGCCGTTGAAATAGAGCCTATTAAAACCGAAACTCTAGATTGGTGGCAAAGTGATTATAAACAAGGAACT
>JBMORS010000031.1:0-2901 GCA_049319925.1 Patescibacteria group bacterium
GAACCAGAAAAATTTTATAAAGCCGCCGCTATTTTGGAACAAATGGGTTTTGATGGCCTAGATATAAACTTTGGTTGCCCGGCTTACAAAGTGGTAAAAAACGGTGGTGGTGTCAGCTTAATGCGCAATCCCCAGCTTTGTCAGGAAATAGTTCAAGCAACTTGCGAAGGAAGCAATCTGCCTGTTTCCTTAAAAATGCGAGCCAGCATAAAAAAAGACCAAAATACCAAAGATAAAATAACTGATGGCGGCAAAAACAACCAAGACGATCTAAAAACTTGCCTAACCGATACAGTAACAGCACTAGATTTAGTTTCACAAATAAAACATTTACCCGTCAGCGCTATAATGCTGCACGCTCGGTCTTTTGAACAGCCTTTTGACGGTCAGCCTAAATTGGAAATCTTGCAACAAGTTAGACAAATTTGGCCGGGTTTATTAATTGCCAACGGCGGCCTAACTTCACCAGAAATCGCCATTGATACACTTAAACAGATCAAGGTTGACGGACTAGGTATAGCGCGGGGCGCCTGGGGTAAACCTTGGATTTTTAAACAAATTAAAGATTATTTAGCCACCAGCAAATACGAGACACTCGACTGGACAGCTATTAAAAAAATTATGCTTCAACACGCTGAATTAGCTCTTAAAACTAAGGGCGACTACGGGCTAATTGAACTTAGAAAACATTTAAGTTGGTATGTTAAAGGCTTTGCCAATGCCTCAGATATCCGTTCTCAATTAGTACAAATTAAAACTCTGTCTGATGTAAAAAAGGTTTTACAAATTAATTAAACCTTAAACTATCAATCACTTTTACTAAAAACCACCCATTCCCACTTTTTCGCGTCTACGAAAAAGTGGGAATTATAATTTTTGTTAAATAAAATATAAGCGTCTTCCTGTAATATTATTAACAGAAAAACGCTCATTTAAATTTCAAATTATTTTTTCTTTTTCGGCAGTAAATACAATTTTAATTTCCAATCATAATAACACATCAGTAAGATTGAAAGTAAAACTATACCCAACCACAACATTGTTGGTCCAGCTAGATGCAGTTCTGGTTTAAATATCCATAAAAGGATATAGGAAAGAGTTATTAAACCAGTTAAGCAAATTATTTTGTTAGCCGGATTTTTGGTAATAACACTGCCATATTTTATTTCTTCTTTAAATAATCTACGATAACTCCAACTGTAGATTAAAAGAAAAATAAATATAAACAATGTATTTGACCAAACATCAATAACTTCTTTTGCTTCTATATTTTTAACAGAAAACAAAAAAATAAAAATTATAGAGGCAAAGTTAACAAATTTAACAAAACCATAGCTAAACGATATACCTAAAGTCATTTTAGCCCCCTATAATAGATATTTTTTCAAGAGACTAATAATTTCCTCTTTTTCTTCTTTACTGCCAAACATAGAGGAAACATAATCAACCATGTAGGAGTACACTAAAGCTGGTTCGTAGTAGTTAAATAGTTCAAATTGAACTTCATTAAGTACTTCTTCCGCCAAAGAGTTGCTAGCGGCTAAATTAGAAAGTTCGGAATTCAACTCAGTGATTTGAGTTTCGTGGTTGGCTACCAGATCATTTTTTAAAGAATTCATTTTTCCTCCGTGGATGTTTTTATTTTTTGTGTAGTATATCTTTTATTTATTTAACAATCAACTATATCAGAACCAGCCGCCATTGTCAATATCCTCACCATTAAGCTGTGGCAAATCTTTTAAGCTTTCTTTAGCCTTTTTATTTAACTTATCAGGCGTTTGCACTTGCACAGTAACCAATAAATCTCCCCTCGCCTTACCCCTAATATGCGGCACGCCCTTGCCAGGCACTTTAAATACTTGCCCGCTTTGCGTACCAGCTGGAATTTTAAGCTTAATATCGCCATCTAAAGTATGAACTGTAGCTTTGCCACCCAGAGCTGCTAGGGAAAAGCTTATTTCCTTGCGGGTTAATAAATCATAGCCACGACGGTTAAATACCTTATCCGGGCGCACCTGAATAATCAGCAATAAGTCACCAGCTACACCACCCTTACTACCCGGCTCCCCTTCGCCAGCTAATCTAATGGTTTGACCATCGCTAATACCAGCTGGAATTTTAATATTTAGTTCCTTTAGACCCATGACCGCGCCTTGTCCACCGCATTTTTTACATTTTTGGCTATAAGATTTACCTTCCCCGCCACAAGTCGGACACACACCCACGCTGCGCATAGCGCCCAAAAAAGTGCGCTGAATCTGCTCTACCTGGCCCCGTCCGCCGCAAGTAGCGCAAGTTGTTACCTTGGCGCCTGGCTCACCACCCTGACCCTGACAACGGTCGCAAACCACAGCCTTTTCAAAACGCAAAGTTTTGGTGGCGCCAAAAACCGCTTCTTTAAAATCTATAGCTGTGGCAAATTCCATATCACTACCGCGCCTGGGGCCGGCTCGTCTACTAGCCCGACCGCCACCGCCAAAAATATCACCAAAAATATCACCCAAATCTCCAAAATCAAAATTTATATTAGGATTACCCTGCTGGTTACCATAAGCACGTTGAAAATCCTGCCAGTTAAAACCGCCAGGCCCCGAACCAGCCTGATTAAAGCTGGCACCAAACTGATCGTATTGCTTTCGCTTTTCAGCATTGCCCAACACCTGATAAGCTTCGTTTATTTCCTTAAACTTAGCATCACTACCGCTATTCTTATCAGGATGATGTTGGTGCGCCATTTTGCGATAAGCTTTTTTTATTTCTTCAGCCGAGGCGTTTTTACTAACGCCTAACAGGCTGTAATAATCTTTTGACATAATTTAATGTAAAAGTTGAAATTTATAAATATTCTTCGTCCTGTCTGACGGGACTCAGAATGACACTAATGGATTATAATTATAAACT
>JBMORS010000032.1:0-2867 GCA_049319925.1 Patescibacteria group bacterium
TGGTATCAATTCTAAAAAGAAAGCCTCGTCTTTTCTTAAGCTTTAACCTGGTAATACGGGATTTAAGCACTGCCTGTTTCCTTTTAGCCTGAATCCTGGCGTTTCTTTTGGGGTGGTAATAAAGATTAGTACCTTGAATGATTTTCTGCACCTTCCAAGAGGAAATGGTTTCCCCATAGGTTTGGGCATATAAAGTAGCTATTTTCTGCTTGCCATAACGCAAATGGGCCTGGCGCAAGGTACGCACCCGGTAGATTTGTAAATGAGTAACAGTACGTTGTCTTTTGTTCTTAGGAACCCTGGGTCTGTCTTCTAGTAGCAATAGATGCTCAGGGTCAAAACGTTTATGCCACTTATACCAAGTTTTCTTAGGTATACCAAAGTGCCGACAGGTTAAACTGACATTCTTTTGGCCTTTAGTTTCATGCCAAATAAACCATTTTAACCTCAACCTGGCCTGAGGGGACAGGTTAAGTATATTGGCCATCTTGTACCACCTTTTAGTATAGGTAAAGGGGGCATTGTTATTAGCCCAGGGGCGTAAAAAAATCATAAAAGAAGATGAATTACATGGGTTATACTCTAAACTCTACCCCAGCTTAGGGGTGTTACCCATGTATCTCATCTTCTCCATTTCACAAATTAATACCCCCTCCCTACTGTAAAGTAAGGAAGGGGTATTAATCTTTAATAACAAGTAAATTAATTTACCTTAAATACTTCTGTTTGGCTATTTTATGCTCTTCAAAAGTCTTAGAGTAAATTACCTGCCCTTGAGGTGTAGTTAAAAAATACCAATAATCATTGGCCTGAGGCCAAAGCGTAGCCTGAAGAGCTGACAATCCCGGATTACTAATTGGCCCTGGCGGCAAACCTCGATATTTATAAGTATTATAAGGAGAATCTATTTTTAAATCATCCAAAGAAACCGACGGCAAACTTTTACCCGTAGCATAATTAACAGTTGAATCGGCTTGCAAGCCCTGACCAATTTTTAATCGTCGCCAAAAAATATCGGCTACCATGGCTCTATCTTTATCAGACCTAACTTCTTTTTCTACTATACTGGCTAAAGTAACTAAATCATGAACGGTTATTTTACGATTATCTAACTCTTTAAACCAATTATCTTTTATCTGTTTTTGAAAATTAAACATCATTTTTACCAAAATATCTTCTTCTCCAGCTGAACGATAAACCCGATAAGTATCCGGAAACAGATATCCCTCCAAGCTACCTACTTTGATAGCCGTCGAAAACAATTCCTGATTTAAAAAAGAATTATTAGCCAATATAATCTCTGGATTATTATTTAATCTTTTAAATTCCTTAATTGAACCAATGTTATTATCAGCCAAATAATCTCCTATTTGGTCTACTGTCCAGCCTTCTATAAAAGTTAGGGACAGTTCACTAGTTGGTCTAACGCCGCCGGTCAATAAACTGGTTAAATTAACTACACTGGCATTACTCGGCAGCAAATAATCGCCAGCTAAAAATGCTTTTTCAGAACGTTTAAGCCAAACCCATGATTCAAACCACCAACGACTACGAATAAGATTCTTTTGCTGCAAATTGTAACCAATTTGCTTGACTCCTTGTCCGGGACTAATAGACACTGGTACTAATTGATCAGTTTGACCAGCCGGAATAAAAAATTGCCAAACAACATAACCAACCAGCATTAAAATAATTGCCAAACCTAAAAATAACCATTTTATTAATCCCCTACGACGTCTTACAAAAAACATAGCTGTTTAATTTATAAATATTTCATTAAATCCGGCTTACTTAATTTAGCCACTAAATTTTTAACTGACTGCGCTTTATCTATCGGACAAACCAACAAGGCTTCTTTGGTGTCTATGACGACCATATCCTTAAGCCCAACTGTAGCCACTAAACGGCCACCCAGACTATATACCAAATTACCAGAAGACTCCCAGCCAACATAATTACCTTTAACTAAATTAGTTCGGCCGGTTTTATTAATAACTTTAAAAACCGATAACCAATTGCCCACATCTACCCAATCAAAATCAGCCGGATGAACCAATAAATCCTTAAATTTTTCTACCACCGCGTAATCAAAGGCAATTGTTTTTAATTTAGAAAAAGATTTAGCCTGAGTCGTATAATAACCCTTATTATTAAAAAGTTTCGCCGTTTGTAAAAATCTGTAAATATCAGGCGCGCAAGTTGATAAATTATCCAACAGATTCTGGGCTTTAAAAAAGAAAATGCCCGAATTCCACAAATAAGATCCAGCCGCCAAATATTTAACAGCTAATCGCTTAGACGGCTTTTCGGTAAATTGCCTTACCTGGACAGCCGGTTTAACACCTTTAACAGCCTGACCGACTTTAATATAGCCATAACCCGTTTCTGGATAAGTTGGCTTTAAACCAATTAATAAAATACTATTTGGAGATTTTTTAATAATATCAGCTGACCGACGTAGGGTTTTTAAATAAGCCGGAACATTTTGTATGTAATGATCACTGTTAATTGTGCCTATTATTTCTTCGGGATATAGATTGCTTATTACTTTAGTTGCCAAGGCTATGGCCGGACCGGTATTTTTTGAACTCGGTTCTACTATTAAATGATTTTTTAATAAACTGGGTAACTGTTTTTTAACGGCTGGCAAATTTCCTAAGGTAGTCGACACAAAAATGTCCTTTGGTCTGAAGGAACGGCTTAGTCTACGCCAAGTATGCTGAAGTAAAGTAAAATTATCAAAAAAAGGTTGGACCTGCTTGGGCTGATTCATTCTGGACAAAGGCCACAATCTGGTACCAGAACCACCGGCTAAAATTAAAAGTTTCATAATATAAAGTTTAGATATTTTATCTTAATCTAACAAA